>CAYJGS010000094.1:0-3426 GCA_964369505.1 uncultured Desulfovibrionaceae bacterium
ATTGTGAAAATTCGTAGTATTATCTTCTACATGTGTTGAGTGGCTTTTAGGTTTAAAATGCTCGATTTCTTGATTGTTAGACGTTAAAGAACATTCACAATAAGCACAGAGGCCCTGTTGATTTTCAAAAAGAGCTTTTTTAACTTCTTTTAAAAGTTTCTGTTCCTTTTTCTTAAAAGCGTCCCATCGTTCTTTCTCAGCACCACGTGTGCTTTTGGGGGGATGTTGCAAGGTAAAGCTTAAAACGGAATTATCGTAATTTTCTGGTTTTCGTGGAAGTGAGAGTTTACGCATGTTTATCTCTCCGCTTTTTCAAGCGACGAGCCCTATCAATTTGAGCATCTGCTCGTGCAAATAAAGGGTCATCTCCTAATATGCCTTCTAATTCTTTGCGTAACAATTTAACTTTCTTATCATCATATTTATCTTCACCAATATATGAAAAATATTCATCTATTTTTGCTTTAAGCTGGTAATCTTCTTTGTCGCTTCCCATAAAAAGTTTTTCTAAGCGCGGCTGTACTCCAAAAACATCTCCAAGAATGCGCGAAGCTTCAGCCCCAAAAGTACCATGACTTGGTTTAATAACTGTATCTCCGTCTAATATTCTAATATTTTCTGGCCTTACAGAAGATAATACTTGAGGACTATGCGTAGTGACGATAAATTGAGCATTGGGGAATGTACGCATTAAATCTGGTAAAATACGCTGTTGCCATGATGGGTGAAGGTGTAAATCAACTTCATCAATAAGAACAATCCCAGGCATCTCAAGTACGGGGGCAATATCATCTGCAAAATTTTGCTCTAAAAATACTTCAGCCATTCGCCGTGATAAATCCATTACAAGAGCAAGTGTTGCACTATACCCATCGCTTAACTGTGAAACTCTATAACCCACATCTTTTTCAGTTCTTTTTCGAATAAACATTTCAGGAGGTGTTTCATCTGTATAAGGCTTTTCATAGTCACCTAAAATTTGAGCTATAGCTAATCGTACAGCCTCTAACTCTGGAATGAAAAAGTCAAAATTTTTAATTCTTTTAGCATGCTTAGCTTCCTCAGCTTCTTTATCAGCAAACCACTCCAATGATTCATTAAAAACAACGCCAACACCAGCAACACCAGAAGAAAAGTTTGAACTTTTCTTAACACCTCGTACACTTCTATAGTGTGCGGAAACAATAGAACTATACGTATTTTCTTTAAATTCATTCGCATGACTGTTGCTATCTATTATATAAGTTTCATTACCTAGAGACATTTTATAATTAAAAGATATATTCCCTTTTCCTGTTATCTTCTTGTCAATTGCTCGAAAATTAATTCTCTTATTTTTTTCTGATCTTAGAAAAAATAAAAAACTATTTATACCATCCAAAAGCGAACTTTTCCCGCTACCATTAGTCCCAACAAGAACAGTAAGTTGCTCATGAAAATCAACGGTTACATTTTCAAAGCAACGAAAATTTTCTAGATGTACCGACTTTAATTTCATAGAATATTTACCTTATGTTAAACAAATTTATGCCTATCTGTATATGCTACCAGCTACATACAAAAAATTCAACCACAAATAAAACTCTCTTTGCCGTGGTAGCCCGGTGGTAGCCCAAAAGAAAAAGCCTTTACAACTTTCGTTGTAAAGGCTTGAACTTACTGGCTCCCCGGGACGGACTTGAACCGCCAACCTAGTGATTAACAGTCACCCGCTCTGCCTATTGAGCCACCGGGGAATGAAGCACTCAGTGCGAAAAGATATTTATGTTATTGTGTCTTCATAGTCAACAGTTTTTTTGCGAAAAATATTTTTTTGTTTCAAAAAAAACATAAGCATTTATTATTTAAATGTTTTTTTCAAAATTTTCTTTGACAAGTTTTTGTAGTTTTTTGGCATATCTTTCTGCTTCGCTATAGATACAGCCGCAATAGGCCTGGCGATATAAGCCCAATGCCTTAGAAGTGTCGATGCCTTCTTGCCAGCCTTGTCGAAAGTCGTGGTAATAAAAATTGACGCCGTATTTTTGAGCTGCATTTTCTGCGCTTCTCACTATTCTTTCGTGGTTTTGATAGCGCGAATACAAGAGCGAGGAGCTAAAGTTGGCAAAACCAAGTTCTTGAGCTTTGGCTGCACACAGGTGAAGTCGCGAATGATAGCAATATGCACATCGCTGTGGCATTCTAGGGCCATGCTGCACCGCCCCAAGCCATTTTTCCAGATCCCAGGTCGCATCGTCCCATATTACGGGCAAATCAAAATGCTTGGACAAAGCCTGCATGGCCTCTCTTCGCCGTAAATACTCACTCAAGGGGTGAATATTAGGATTGGCAAAATACGCCGTCACAGCATAGCCTTGTTCGCGTAAATACTGCACAGGAATGATGGCGCAAGGTCCACAGCATACGTGCAACAAAATGGACATAGACATAAACAACTCTCAACTACAAAAAAATATTTAGCTTTTATTAATACATTTGCATATTTTGCTCTTTTTACTTACAGTATGTTGCGGTGCAAAGTTATGCAAAAGTACGCGCGGTGAAAAGTATTTCACACAAAGTACTTTCTTAGCAAGCGTTTTATTTTTATTATAAATGAGACATATAATGACAGAAAAAGAAAAAAGAAAATTAGGCATATTATTCAATGGAAATTATGATCAAGAGCTTTTAAAGGAACTTGACGCGTGCAAGGATATTTGCTTTGCGTTTAATCAAATAAAGCCATCTTTGCATCAAGAAAGAATAAAAATATTAAAAAATCTTTTTGGAAAAGTAAAAAGTATTCTAGCTGTTCAAAGTCCCTTTTGGTGTGATTTTGGTTATAACATAGAAATTGGAGAAAATTTTTATGCCAACTATGGTCTAACTATTCTTGACGGAGCAAAGGTTATATTTGGCGATAATGTTTTTATAGGACCCAATTGCGGATTTCATACAGCAGGGCATCCTATTGATAGTAAAAGAAGAAATGAAGGCCTTGAGTTTGCGCATCCCATTACAGTGGGCAATGATGTGTGGTTTGGGGCGGCTGTTCAAGTTATGCCGGGCGTTACTATAGGCAATAATGTGGTTATAGGAAGTGGCAGCATTGTTACTAAGGATATTCCAGATAATGTCATTGCTGTGGGCAATCCTTGTAAAATACTACGCCCCATAACAAGTGCTGATGATAAAAAAGAATATACGTATTTACAAAAAAATGCATAGCTTTTTTGCATAAGAATAGTTTTTATATAAAAAAGGCGAGCTCAAAAAACAAGCTCGCCGTATATTTGCTATATAAATTTAAGCATTATGCCTTAATGCGTATGTCCACACGCACACCACTCTGTGTTTCAAAGTCGCACAATCTTTGGCGTTTATTATTAAGCAAATAGAATGCTAATTCCGACGTGGTTTCATACACCAATTTGCCATTTTGCG
>CAYJGS010000094.1:3436-8271 GCA_964369505.1 uncultured Desulfovibrionaceae bacterium
ATTTTGCGCATGTCGTGCTTGGCGAGCCATTTCACGTAAAACCTGCAAAGCTTGCCATTCAAGGTTTCGGCGCATGCCTGTGCCGCGGCAATGGGGGCAAGGTTCTATGGTGATGGCAAGGGCAGAAGAGCCGGTACGCTGGCGCACAATTTCCAAAAGCCCAAAGGAAGAAATTCGCGAAACATCGTGCCGTGCGCGGTCATTTTTCATGGCATTGCGCATGGTTTTTTCTACTTCTTTCACATGGCTTCTATCGCGCATTTCTATAAAATCTATAACCACTTGCCCGCCAATATCACGCAATTTTAAATGCCTTGCAATGGCTTCTGCCGCCTCAAGGTTTGTTTTCAAAGCCATGGATTCAAAATTCCCTTTTCCGGAAATTTTGCCAGAGTTGATATCAATGGCCATGAGCGCTTCGGTTTGATCAAAAACAAGGCGTCCCCCTGAAGGCAACACCACTTCGCGCGAATAAATTTGTTCAAGCTGTTTTTGAATATTAAAGCGTTCCCACAAAGTTTGGCGCACATCCACATGGGTGCGGATGAGATCTTTTTTGCGCGGAAAGAGCAAGGTCACAGTTTCTCGTAAACTTTCAGCCACTTCGGCACAATCTACCCAAACTTCGCACACTTCGTCTGTCAAATAGTCGCGCACAGCACGCTCTGCAAGGTTTGATTCTTTATACAACAAAGCCGGTGCGCCTTCGTTTAAACCGCGTTTGCGGATTTCGCGCCAAACTCTTTTTAAATAGGCTAAATCATTTTTTAACGTTGTTTTTGCTGTGCCGGCACTCACCGTGCGCACAATGACACCAAGCCCTTCGCCAGGCTCTATACCATGCATAAGTTCGCGTAAGCGCGAGCGCTCATCATCGCTGTCTACCTTACGTGAAATGCCAATCTGCTCTTGCCCCGGTGTCAGCACCAAAAAACGTCCCGGCAAAGACAGCCATGTGGTCAAAAAAGCTCCTTTATTGCCCGTAGGTTCTTTCACCACTTGCACAAGAACCTCTTGACCTTGCTTTATCACTTTTTGGATGGGCGGATATTTTTTGCCTCTGGTGGCTTCATGATGTTGCTGATAATATTCTGGATGAATTTCATCTATTTGTAAAAATCCATTTTTCCCGGCGCCATAATTAATAAAAGCTGCCTGCAAATTATTGTCGATATTGTGCACAACACCTTTATAAATATTGCCCTTGGTTTTAGCTTGATGCAGCATTTCAAGATAATATTCATGGATGGCGCCTTCTTCCACAAGGGCCACTTCCACCTGTTCACCTTGCACAACACTGATAAACATTTTTTGACGCCCAAGAGCAGTAATACTACCTTTTTTTGTTATGGCGGCACGAGCACGGCCGGGCTTTCCTTCAGCCAAGGATGTAGCCTTTTTAGAACTACTGAGCGGTGTTGTGCCTTCTACAGCGCTTAAAAATTCGTTGGATTCAAGGTTTTTTTCGGAAGAAGTGGCGTCTGCCCCTTGCTCCATTAAAGAAGAGGGACGCTTTTTTCCACGTCTCCCACGTCCGCCACGCCGTCCGCGTCTGCCTATTTTGGCAGCATCATCACTATCTTCTATAGCGGCTATTGGCGCTGTATCTTTAATTTTTTCATCATCTTGCTTAGCAACGTCCTTATCTGCAATAGTATCTGTATTCAGCGACGTTGTATTTTTGGCCGCAGAGGCAGTTTTTTTGCTCAGAGAAGTTTTGGCTGCAGCTACAGATTTAGTCGTTTTAGCCATAGGTTTAGGAGAAGCTTTGGCTTTAGGTTCTTTTTTCGGCTTTTTGGCAATTTCGTCCGTCGCTAAGGTCTGGTCTTGATCTGCAGCCTGCATTTTTGCGGCAGTTTTCTCTGCTGTATCTTCTGTTTTGGCAACAGCTTTACGCGGCCGAAGGGGAGTTTTTCTGGCTCGGGTATTTTTTACTGCAGAAGAAGCAGGCAAATCTTTTTCTGCGGCAAGAGTTTTTTCAATGCTTTCAGGGTTAGTAGCAGAGTTTTTTGTACTTGGGCTTATAATTTCGGTAGGACTTGTTTTTTCGGCGCTTTTTGTTTTTCCCGTTGGTTTAACAACGCGCTTTGCGCGCGGAGCCTTGCTCAACTTTGCCGTTTTTTCAGGTATTTTTTCTTCATTAGTCTGACTGGTTTTAGCTTTTTTAGCGCTTTTGGTAGCGGACAGTGCAGGGGATTGCGAAGAAGATGTTGTTTCTTTAGTGTTTTTTGTGGTTGTGCGGCGTGCGCGTTTTGGCGCAGGGGACGAGGCCGCATCAGCTGTCTTGTTGTGCTCGTCGCTCATAAATATCCTTAGAGTAAAAAATTTCCCAGCCATATTTCCACCGGCTGATGGTGGTTTTTGCGTAAGATTCCCAACACATAAAGTCATTCATATGATTATACAATTGATTATACAAAAGCATAATCGTTGGGCTACGCAAATTCTTATGCGCAGAGATTACGGGTTTTTCAAATTTTTGCAAGCATTGTCTTAGGCTGTATAAAACCTATACTTAAAAAGACAATAAACTATTAAGCTTTTTCAATAAACGCTCAAGCCCTATGCCTTGTTGTGCAGAAATGCACACAGCTTCACCATACGCTTCTTTCAAAGAATCTCTTGCATCATCGGGGATTTTATCCCATTTATTTAAAGCCAAAACACGTGGAATTTCATGCAATTGCATATCAATCAATACTTCTTCCACAGCGGTCATTTGCTGCCCAAAGGATTCGTGCGAAACATCTGCCACATGCAAAAGCACATCTGCAGCTTCCAATTCTTCAAGAGTGGCCCGAAAGGCGTCTGTAAGTTCTTTTGGTAAATTTCGTATAAAGCCCACAGTGTCTGCCAAAATAACTTCGCGTTCTTCCGGAAAACGCAAACGCCTTGTGGTGGGATCTAATGTGGCAAAAAGCTTATTTTCTGCGGTAACTTCCGAGCGAGTAAGCGTGTTCAGCAGCGTAGATTTACCGGCATTGGTATAGCCCACAAAGGCTATGAGCGGAATGCCCTGGCGTGAACGCCGCGCACGAGTGAAAGCGCGCTGTTTGCGCAAATCGTCTAGGTCTTTTTTTATTTTTGCAATGCGGTCGCGAATGCGGCGGCGATCTGTCTCAAGTTTTGTTTCACCAGGACCACGTCCGCCAATACCACCCATAAGCCTGTCCATGGCCCTATTTTTACCCACCAAGCGTGGCTGGGTATATTTTAGCTGCGCCATTTCCACTTGTAATTTACCGGCACGGGTAACGGCGTGTTGCGCAAAAATATCTAGTATAAGCTGGGTGCGGTCCAATACTTTACGTTCTGTAATATCAGCCAAATTATGCAGTTGAGCCGGCGAAAGTTCACCGTCAAATATGAGCACAGAAGCATTTTCTTGCAAGGCTTGCACTTCAAGTTCGGCCATTTTACCGCGGCCAAGGATAAATTTGGGATTAACTTTTGGCACACGCTGTATCATGCGCCCCACCACTTGCAAACCGGCTGTACGCGCAAGCTCCGCAAGTTCATCCAAGTGTTCTTCTTGCGTTTGTCGCGACAATGTACCCACAGAAATGAGCACAGCGCGTGGAATATTGCCGGTATGTTGCGCGTTTTCTAAAGCGCGCCCAAGCTCCTCTTCCAAAGCCTCAGCCACAGAACCAAAATCCACAGCCGCCCTATCCCAAGGTTTGGCATCGTGCACCATATAGGGTTTATTATCGGGATTTGGCGGCAAAAGATGGGCATATTGCCATTGCACAGGCTCTCCGTGCGGACTCACAGTAAGCACACACACAGCATCCAAACGCAAAAAGAGCATATCCATAAGGTCTTCTTGCGATAATAAATCCGGTGTTAGGTGCGTATGCACAAGGCGCAAGCCGCGCAAACGCCCAGCACCTTCGCGCCCACGCGCCAATGCCGGAATAAGAATGCTGCCAGCCTCACCCACCAAAAGCATTTCAACCTTGCCACGCCTGTCAATAAGCAAGCCCAACTGCCGCCCCACCACACGAGAAAGAGCAGCAAGCTCGCGGGCTTGTTCTTGACTAAAAGCGTCTTGCAAGGGAAAGCGCCGCGTGCTTAAACGCTGCAAAGACTTTATTTGACTGGCTTTTAAGCCTTGGGTATTTCCTTCAACTCTAGCGATGATCAAACTCCATGTAAGCTATAAAAAATTATATCTTGCTAAATTATCTAAGATATGAAGCAATGAGCGAATCATAGCGAGACGTTGCTTCAAAAGCACGCGAGGCCATGGCCTGACGGAAAGCAAGGCTTACACACATACCATTTTGGCGCATTTGGGTCATGGCTTCTCTATACCATTTCGGATCCGGAAGTACGAGCACGCTGTGATAATTTTTTGCTGCAGCCCGAATCATACAAGGACCGCCAATATCAATTTCTTCCACAGCTTGCAAAAGCGAAAGTTTGCGCTCCACCGCCCCTGCAAAGTCATACAAGTTCACACATACAAGATCAAAGGGTTTGATATTATGTTCTTGCAAAGTTTGTAAATGCTCCGGTTTATCCTTATCTGCCAAAATACCGCCGTGCATATGAGGGTGCAAAGTTTTTACTCTGCCGCCCAAAATTTCAGGAAAACCTGTGACATCACTTACAGGAGTAACAGAAAGGCCTTCACTTTCTAAAAAAGCATACGTGCCACCTGTAGACACAAGTTCTACACCATTTTCAGCTAAAAAAATCCCAAATTCTGCCAAGCCCGCTTTGTCAGTAACAGACAAAATGGCTCGCTTAATAGGTAGTTGTTCCATATATATTCCTCCTTGTCAGGCTGTTTAGTAACAAGCTGTTAAAAAAACTGTCTACTACAGGAT
>CAYJGS010000095.1:0-8267 GCA_964369505.1 uncultured Desulfovibrionaceae bacterium
GGGGGGGGGGCGCGCGGGGGATATTTATTTTTTGGCCCTTAATAAAACCCGGCCCCCCCCCCCGCAAAAAAAGATCAAGAAAAATACGTATACTAATCTAGCACATAGAGAGAGCGCCAGTCTTCGTCGTCACCAAGGCTTGGTTGGTCTTCTTTGCAAAGAATGTAATCCCCAAGCACCAGGTAATCCATTTCTGTGCGCATAAAGCACAGATAGGCGTCTTCGGGTGTGCACACCACAGGTTCACCACGCACGTTAAAGCTTGTGTTTACAACCACGGGGCAGCCATGCCTTTCATTAAAGGTATTAATAAGTTGCCAGTAGCGAGGGTTGGTATCCTTGCTCACCGATTGCACTCTGGCCGAAAGGTCAATATGCGTTATGGCTGGCAAATCGGAACGCTGCCAATAGAGGCGTTCCCAAAGGGGCAAAGAGTCATAATTTTCCGGCAGAGGATGACACAAATGCTTAGAAACAGGCACTACGAGCAACATATAAGGAGATATATCCTTAATATCAAAATAGTTATTCATGTGCTCTTCTAAAACAGATGGAGCAAAGGGTCTGAAGCCTTCGCGGTATTTAATTTTCAAATTAAGGCGTTTTTGCATTTCGGGGTTACGCGGATCGCCTAAAATAGAGCGATTACCAAGAGCCCGTGGGCCGTATTCCATACGCCCTTGAAACCAGCCAACCACTTTGCCGTCAGCCAATAAATCTGTGACTTCTGCGCAAAGGTCGCCAAAATTTTCGTGTTTTTTAGCTACACCTTTAAAGCGCTTGCAAGCTCTGGTAATTTCTCCACCGTCGAAGGCAGGTCCAAGGTATGAGCCTTGCATCCAGTCGCGAGTTGCGGGCAAGCTGCGTTCTTTGCCAAGGCTGATATGCCAATGGGCAAGGGCGGCACCAAGGGCGCCACCGGCATCGCCGGAAGCCGGTTGTATCCACATTTTTTCAAAAATACCGCTTTCCAAAAGCTTACCGTTTGCCACGCAATTAAGGGCCACACCACCGGCAAGGCAAATATTTTTGCTTCCGGTAATTTCGCGAGCTGTGCGGGCAAGACGCAGAACCACATCTTCGGTCACGTGCTGCATGGCCAAAGCAAGGTCCATATATTCTTGTTCAAGCTCTTCAGATTCTGCCGTGCGTGGCGGAATGCCAAAAAGTGTTGTCCAAGGTTCTTCTGTATACATGCGAAAACCTGTGGCATAGGAAAAGTACTTCATATTAAGCACATAAGAGCCGTCTTCGCGTATATCAATAAGGTTTTCGCGGATTTTTTGTTCAAATTCTGCCGTGCGGGCAGATTTTACTGAACCATAGGGTGCTAAACCCATAAGTTTATATTCACCACTATTGACTTTGAAGCCGCAATACGCTGTAAAAGCGGAATAAAGCAAGCCCAAAGAGTGCGGAAAATGTATTTCGCGCTGTGTGGTAATGCTGTTCCCTTGCCCTTTACAGATGGATGTGGTTACCCACTCGCCCACGCCGTCAATGGTCAAAATAGCCGCGTCTTCATAGGGCGAAGGATAAAAAGCCGAAGCAGCGTGTGACAAGTGATGCTCGGGAAAGACTATTTCGGGCAATTTTTGCTTTGCTGCCAAAAACGGCGCAAAGCCACGCTCAAGCATGGTGCGCATAAAGAGTTTTTCTTTAATCCATACAGGCATGGATACAAAGAAAGAACGAAGGCCGCGCGGCGCAAATGCGTGATATGTTTCAAGCAACCTTTCAAATTTCAAAAAAGGCTTATCATAAAAGGCAATGGCATTCACTTCATGCAAGCTGATACCGGCTTCTTGCAATACATAGCGCACAGCTTTCTCTGGAAAGTCAGGGTCGTGCTTTTTACGAGTAAAGCGCTCTTCATGCGCTGCTGCCACAATATGCCCATCGCACAAAAGCGCAGCGGCGCTATCATGATAATAGGCTGAAATGCCAAGGGTATATATTTTTTCGGACATGTATAACTCTTAAAATAACGTGTAAATAAAGGGAGCCACCGCCGAACCACTGGCAAAGACAACTATGCCACCAATGATGAGCAGAGCAAAAATCAAAGGTAAAAGCCAAAACTTTTTACGAACTCTTAAAAAACCCCATATATCTGAAAAAAAACTCATTTTCTATCTCCATTTAATAAGGCTGTTGCAAATCTTCTTTGGAATATGTGTGCTCGCGCACCACAAAAGCCGAGCCGTCCCCAGCTTTCCATTGACGCAAGCGCATGGAATCTTTGCCCATCATATGGCGGACAATAGCTACAGGCATAAGAATAACTATGTAAATGATGCTCAGTAAAACTTTAGACATAAAAAAGCCAAGCACATGCGAAAAACCAAACCAAAGTTTGGCCGGCCACTTAAATGAACCTGGCCACACCATGGCCCACAAAAGCAGCGCCATGCATCCATAAATAAAGTACACATTTTGCGTGAAAAACCAAATAATCAAAGCCAAAAAGGCAAAGGCTAAGGCTGTATCACGACATTGTAAGGGGGTAATTTCTTGTTGAAACATGAATATAACCTACTTTCTTGCATAGAACATGCGAATTTATGGCTGTGTCTTACCTGAAAAAAGCCCCATTCACAAGCATTTTTTATGTGTTGGATTTTCATAAAAAAACCATGCCAACACAATGCAGTATTGGCATGGATGCATTTTTTTATACACGCGCTATGACGCAGTATTTTTTTTGCGATATTTCTTATACATCTCATAAAGCGGCGGCACCATGAGTGCAAAGATCAAAGCCCAAAGCACCATAGCATGCGTACTTTCAAAGAAAATCATACTACTGCCCTTACTGAGAATGAGCGCTTGCGCAAAGCCCGTTTCAGCAATGGGGCCTAAGATAAGCCCAAGGATGAGTGCGCCCAAGGAAAAACCGGTTTTTTGCAAAATAATGGCCGATAAACCAAAACCTAAACAAAGCAATACATCTATGATACTATTATTTATGGCATAAGAGCCAAGCACAGAAAATAAACACACCGTGGGCACAAGCAAGGGCGTTGGGGTTAACGAAATACGCGCAAAATATGGCGCCATATACAAACCAACCACCAAAAATATTATATTGGCCAAGAAAAGTGAAAGTATAAAGGCATAGGTCATGGTGCCGTATTTAGTAAAAAGCTCAGGCCCCGGAATAAGTCCGTGCACCAAAAGGCCACCCATAAGCGCTGCCGCCACACTATTACCAGGTATACCAAGAGTTAAAGTGGGCACAAGAGAGCCCCCAACGCAGCCATTGTTGCCAGCTTCGGCGGCGGCTATGCCTTCGGGATTTCCCTTACCAAAAAGATGCGTATTTTTGGAACGACGCTTGGCCACATTATACGACAAAAATGCCGCAATGGTGGCGCCTTCGCCCGGCAAAATTCCCACCAAGGTTCCCACACCGGAACCAAGGCCGATATAACGCCCAAGCCCCTTGGGCATGGGTTCTTTTTTTACCTTTGTGACCAAGGTAGCGTTTTCCACAACCTTGGAACCGTCCGTTAAAGCAAGCATTTGCGAAATGGAAAAAAGACCTATGAGCACAGGCATAAAAGCAACACCGTCAAAAAGGTCTGTAACGCCCATGGTATAGCGCAACATTCCAGAAATGGGGTCTGTGCCCACAACGGCAACGATAAGCCCAAGCAAACCAGAAATAAGCGCCTTCACAAGACTTGTATCTTCATCAGCCATGGAAACAATGCCGGCAAGCCCCAATAAGGCCAATAAAAAATATTCCGGCGGTCCAAAAGAAAGGGCAAAAACAGCTAAAATGGGTGCTAAAATGAGCAAAGTAAAAGTAGAAAAAATACCGCCACAAAAACTTGAAATAACAGAAACTTTAAGCGCAAGCCCCGCACGTCCTTGCTGTGTTAGGGGATAGCCTTCTATGGAAGTGGCAACAGCTGCAGGTGTTCCTGGTGTGCGCAATAAAATGGCCGGTATGGAACCGCCGTACATGGCGCCGGAATACACTCCGCCCATAAGCACCAAGCCCACCAAAGGCTCAAGGGTAAAGGTCACAGGTATGAGCAAAGCCACAGCCATGGTGGCCGTAAGGCCCGGCATGCCGCCTATAACAATACCAGACACAGTACCAATAAATACGGCCACAAGCGTTGACCAAGAAAACAACAAGGTTAGGGACTCTAAAATCATACTATGCCCTTCTGCAACAATGTTTTAAGAAAATTATTGAAATAAACTACCCACAGGCATGTACACTTCCAAGGTTTTTTCAAAAATACCGTACACAAAAGCCAATACACCCAAGGTGGTTAAGCAAATAGAGCTGATATTTCGAGCGCCCAGCATATACATAGTCAGAGGCAAAAACAAAGCCGAAGCTACATAAAATCCTAGTAAAGAAAAAGATAAAGTATATAATACCAAGAAAACACAGAGCAACCAAAACCTTGTGGGCGATGCGCTGAGTATCAATTTTTTTTCGCTCTTTTTGGAGCGCATGGTGGTTATAAAATCAAGGACACATAAAATACCTGTGCTCAATGCTAAAAAGCGCACATATTCTGCCGTAGAACCCTGCACTGCCTTTGGGTAATCGGCAGTGCTCCAATATAAGAGCACTGCCACCACCAAAAAGGCGCCAAGTAATAAAAGCTCAGCATACTTTTTGGACATATTATCCTCTACCAAGGTGTTTCGTCATAAAACACTTGAGTTATTGCTTGTAGTTCTTTCAAATACTTTAAATATTCAGGGCCAGGCATGGGCAAACGGCTGAAATTATTCTTCTTGCAATCGGCAATAAATTGCTCATCTTGATTTACTTTAGCAAGCAGATCATCAAGCTTTGCCAATATGGCCTTGTCTACACCAGCAGGAGCCACAAAACCACGAGTGGCGGTAAGCTGCACATCGGTACCTTGTTCTTTAGCAGTGGGCACGTCTGGCAAAAGTTCAGCGCGCGCATCTGCCAACAAAGCTATAACACGCGCGGTGCCATTTTTATGGGCGGCATACATTTGCGATAAATTCATGAAAGCTGCATCGCCATGATTACCAAGGATGAGCGCCTTTTGCTCGGTAGATCCCTTGGTGGGCAAAAGATTAAATTTAACTTTTGCTTTGTTTTCAAAATCTTTGGCGGCCACAAAATCGTCAGAACCAATGCCGTTCACAGCCACAGTAAGCTCTTTAGCTTTAGCAGCAGCAATAAAGTCTGCCAAATTTTTAATGGCGCTTTCTTTGGGCACAACGATAAGCACAGGATCGTCCACTACGTTGCCCATAACATGGAAGCTGTCAAGAGTATAACGTGCACGCTTAGCAACCACGTGGGACACAAGCTGTGTTGTGAACACCATACCAATGGTATAGCCGTCTTTTTTAGCGCGGGCAATTTCTTCAAAACCCTTTTGACCACCAGAACCGGGCACAGCCTTCACCACAAAATTGGCATTGGGCCAATATTTTTGTGCCGCATTGATAAAAATACGAGCGGTGGTATCAGTGGAACCACCAGCAGCAGAAGGCACAACCACAGTGATAGTTTTTTCGGGATACTCAGCAAGAGCAGCCATGGGAAAAGCCAGTACAAGCATGACACATAACATAAGAATTTTTTTCACAATAATCCTCCACCAAAATTTGTACGTTAATTTAGGATATAAACCCTCAATGGAAGTATCTTACAGAGCATTTTCTGTCAAGGGACTTGAACCTTTGACATAGCAATGTAACATTTAGATAACGCTTGGTGCTACGTCCTGTAGCACACAGTTTGATGACAAAGTCTCCTGGGGGAACCTTTTTTGTGAACAAAAAAAGCGTTCCCTCCGCTCAGAACTGGCCCCCTCCCAAAAAAACTTTAATGGCGGCAATATGTTATCTTTGAAATGTAAATTTTGCCGCATCTAAGCTTCTCAAAAATTGCTATTAACACAGCGTTTCTAAGGCTTGAAAGTTCACTTTTTGAATTTTCATCAAGACATTAACAAAGCATTTTTATAATGCGGGGTTTGTAAGCAGTCTGGGCCCGCATTCTGCGGGCTTGTGGTCACAATGCTAAGCAGCACATGTGCTTAAAATAGCTTTTTACGATAATTTTACCCGTAAATCAGCTATAATTTTACCCTCTTCTGGAAATTGCCCTGTGGTAAATTTAGAAAATACAGGCCAATTGTCCAAAAGCACATCAAAAATGCCCCCTTCACCGGCTATAAGTTCCGCCGTAAGGCCGAGTTCTTCTTGAATTTTAGCTGCCAAACTGGCTGCCTTTGGTTTATAGTTTCAAGCCGCACAATACACAATTTTTAAGTTCATAACTGTCTCCTTAAGCTGTCTATATCCAATCAGTGTTTACATAGTTACAATTAGCTATATACCTTGTGCAAAAAATATTTGCCACAACCCAGTCTAACACCATATACACCATATTAACAATACGAAATTGCACGAAAAAACATTACTACATTTGTTATCATTACAAATAGTTATAAGCTTGCATATTTCTCTGAAGTGATTTAAAAGTATCTTCGCCGACTTGTTTTTGGCAAGGTTTAGTTTTTTTGCTGCAACACACTTACGGAATACTATTATGCAACCTAGCGCACTAAATGACGAAACATTTCCCGACCTTTTATTAAACTCCCTGCCCTTAGCTATTACGTGCTGGACAAGAGACCTCACTCCTATATTTGCAAGCAAAGCGTATCTTAATTTTTTTAATGTCAAAAATATGGATGAGTATAAGCAAAAATACCTCCATTTTAATCCCCAAATGCAACCTGATGGGCAATCGTCTGTTGAGCTTGGCTTTAAATATATAAACGAAGCTTTCGAGAAAGGCTCTTCTTCATTTTTATGGGCACATATTAACGAACAAGGCGATACGTATTTTGTAAACTATACGCTAACGCGCATACCATGCAAAGATGATTATATTGTTGCCAGCCAATTACATGAATTGCAAAACACATACACCAATTTACACGAAGAAAAAGAGCGGATCCAAGCCGTTTTTGATGCAACTCCTTTAAGTATCACATTTTGGAGCAAAAAACTTCAAGTAATCGATTGCAACCAAGCAGCCCTGACTTTATACAAATTTGCTTCTAAACAAGAATACAAAGCTCAGGCCATGTCCATTTATCCGCCCTATCAACCCAATGGGAAAAGCTCCATAGAACACGCAAAAAACATCCTCTCCATAACCTTTGAACAAGGTTATTACCGTACAGAATGGGAATTTCAAACTTTTGACGGCGAAAAAATCCCTGCCGAAGTCACCCTCACCCGCGTTAAATATGACGATGATTATGTTGTGGTTGAATACACCAAGGATTTGCGAGAAATAAGGGCCCGCGAAGCCGAAGCCAAAGAAGCAGAAGAGCGCGCTAAAGTTATGCTAGACACCTTTCCTATGGGGGCTAATTTTTGGAATAAAGACTCTAAACTTATTGATTGCAACATGGAAGCGGTCAAGCTTCACGGCTTCACCCATAAGCAAGAATATATAGAAAATTTTCATACCATTAATCCCGAGCTACAGCCCGACGGCAGCGTAAGCCAACATAAGATTGCACAAATACTAGAAAAAGTATTTGATTGTGGATTTCATCGCACCGAATGGTTGTGTATACATCCACAAAGCAACGAACCCTTGCCCGTTGAGCTCACCCTTGTGCGTATTTTTCACAATAACGAACCTGCTGTGATTTGTTATGTCCGTGATTTGCGCGAATTTAAAGCTATGCTTAACGAAATTAGCAATGTGGAAAAAGACTTACGTTTAGCTCGCGATACAGCAGAAAAAAGCGCTAAAGCCAAAAGCGAATTTTTGGCCAATATGAGCCATGAAATCCGCACCCCCATGAACGGTATACTTGGTCTTTTGCACATTTTATCACAAACAAACTTGCAAACTTTGCAAGAAGAATATGTGAATAAATGCTTGTATTCTGCCAATAATCTTTTGCGTATTATCAATGATATTTTAGATATATCCAAAATCGAGGCCGGAAAATTAGAATTGGAATACACTCCATTTTGTGTGAGTGAATTGTGCGAAGATGTAAAATCTCTTTATGATACACGCTTTGCCGATAAAGAACTTTTTCTAGATATAACAGAAAAACATGACATCAATACCAAGCTCATAGGCGACCCTTTACGCTTAAAACAGGTTTTATTTAATCTTGTGAGCAATGCCCTTAAATTTACTGAACAAGGAGGTGTGAGCATTAGTATCACCAGCAGGGCAAAAGACAACAACACCATGCATTGTACTTTCG
>CAYJGS010000096.1:0-8257 GCA_964369505.1 uncultured Desulfovibrionaceae bacterium
TACTGGAAATGGTAATTTCTGTAGGGCCATAAATATTGATAATACGCGCGCTGGTTTTTCTTTGTAAAAATTGTAGCAAAGAAAGAGGGAAGGCTTCGCCGCCACTCAATAAAACCTTGGCCCGCGAAAGTGCTTGCACCAATGGTTCGTAAGTAAGGTATTGTGCCATGCGCGAAGGCGTTGCGCTGAAGGCATCGCAATTATAGCGCGTCACCAATGCGGTGAGTTTTTGTGGATTATTGGCGCTTTCGTCATCGGCAAGCACCACAGTAAGGCCATTGCACAAAGAACCTGCTGTATCGCTGATAGACAAGTCAAAGGCAACTGTGGTTACAGAAAGCATAACCTTAGCTTCTTGTGCTAGAGCATGAACAAAAACATTTGCTTCGTGATTGTGCACATGATTGCTAATATTACCGTGGGTAATCATAACGCCCTTGGGCCTTCCGGTAGAGCCGGACGTAAAAATCATATAGGCCAAATCGTCCTTGGTGAGGGTGCAAGGCGGCGCGTCTTGTTCGGTATTTTGTTGTAATTGTTCCACAGAAAGAACAGACACATCTTGCCAATCTGCCGCTATTTGAGCTGTGCTTATAATAATATTTGCCCCACTATCTTGCATAATGTGCAAAATGCGCTCTTTGGGATAGGAAGGGTCGCAGGGTATGAAAACCCCACCGGCTTTTAATACGGCATATTGGGCTATGACTTGCACGCCAGTGCGCGGCAACAAGAGCAAAACACGATCTTGCTTTTGTAAGCCGTGTTTAAGAAGGCCATGAGCCATTTGATTGGCCGCCGTATTCATTTTTTCATAAGTCCAGCGTCCGTCACTGGCAATGAGCGCTGTGTTCTGCGGTGTTTTTTGTACTTGCTTTTCAAAGCAGCGATGCATCAAAGTGTCTTCTAATACGCACGCTTGCGCCTTGCCAAAGCGTTCTATTAAGACTTCTTCTTCCTTTGTAAGCATAGAAAGCTGCGTAATATCTTTTTCCGGTGCTGTGACCATATTCTGCACCACTACAGCCATGGCCTTGCCTATACGCTTGATAAGTTCTTCGCTATACAAAGCATCATTATATTGAATGCAAATGGCGGGCACGTGCTCGCGCTCTTCTATTTGAATGGAAATAGCAAATTTGGGTAAGGCTTTTGCTAAAGTTTTGCCTTGTATTGCCTTTTCACCTATACGCACTTCACCGCTTAAGCCCAATTGGCAAGCGTAGTTAATTTGTGCCGTATAGCCAAAGCTCTCTTGGATGGATAAATGTGGAAAATCCCCATAGTGTATGGCTTCTTGTAACATATGGCGACTTTGCAAGCAAAAATCCAACACACTTTGCCCTGGGCTTAACTCGGCACTTAAGGGCAGAGTTTGCACAAACATGCCAATACTTTCGGCAAAACGTATATCGTCTCGCCCATTGCTCACTGTGGATAAGTATACTCTATTTTGTGCGGTAAAGCGTGCCACAGTATAAAACGTTGCCGCTAAAAAGATATGTGCCAAGGTGAGCTTATTTTGCTTACAAAAAGCCTGTATGGGGGTAATATCGGTTTTTGCCACATATTCACCCAAGACTCCATCTTCGGCTTTACCGCTCAAATCCGGTATAATGGCACTTGCTTGTTCATAATTGGCAAACAAAGCATCATAATATTTATGTGCCTCTTTTGCTTTTTGCTCTGTTTGAGCTTTCATTTGTAATTGTGTGGCAGCATAAAAACTTATTTTCTCTGCCTTGGGCAGACGTCCCTCATAAGCCATTTGCAATTCGTGCAATAAAATACCCATGGACACACCGTCAAAGACAATATGATGCACGTCTATAAGAATAAAAACTTTTTGAGCGCATTTTACTATACTTGCACGGTATAAAGGACCAGTATCTAATGAAAATGCTCTTACAAAATTTTGTTTATATTCAATAAATTCATTTTCGGTCAAATTCTTTTCTTCTACCATGGGGGACATATTATCCCCTTGCACCTGCACCAAGATACCATTTCTTGTTTCCACATGTACCGACAAAATGGGATGCAATGCAATAACTTGCCTAAGGGCTTGTGCCAATGCATGGGCATCAATATCAGAACCGCAATCAAATTGCATGGGTATGTTATATATTAATGCATCTGGACGCTTTGCGCTATCATAATAAACACCTAATTGTGCCTCGGAAAGTTGAAGACTTTGCCACACTTGTTCACCGGTACTGCTTTCCTCAGGATTTGTATCTTCACTGGCATTGTGCAAAAGGCTTTGCAAAACGCGGTTTTCAAGGCTTATCAGATTTGCTCCGTCCAGCAATTCCGATACAGGAATACGGCAACCAAAAAGGGTATACATTTTACTGGATAAAGCCATCATTGATAATGAGGATAAGCCAATACTGATAAAATCAGCCGTAGGGTCTATATGCTCTTGTCCTGTTAATTCCGTAATGATTTGCACAATCTGTTTTTCTAAAATATTCAACTCACGCTCATTACTGATGTTTGGCTTTGGAGCATTGCTAGGGCTTGGTAAGCGTCGTTTATCAATTTTACCATTGGGGCTTAAGGGCAATGTCTCAAGTTGCATTGTAATGTCCGGTACCATATATTTCGGAAGTGTTTCAACTATAAAAGCATTAAGAGCATCAATATTTACGTTTTGGTCGCTCACCACATAAGCGACTAGTGTCTTAGCACCAGAGGGTAGCTCTTTTGCTATAACACATGCATTTTTAATCCCCATAAATTCAGAAATTCTATGTTCAATTTCACCAAGTTCAATACGAAAACCACGAATTTTAACTTGTTCATCGCTACGACCAATATATTGTATATTTCCGTTTGGTAAATATCGGCATATATCTCCAGTTAAATATATTGTCTCAAAACCAGCATCATTTGAAAAAGGATTTTGCTTAAACTTTTCTGCTGTAAGTTCCGGCTTATTAAAATATCCAAGACCTACCTGTGGCCCTGCAAAGCAAAGTTCACCGGGAACTCCCATTGGTAAAGCTCTATTGTGAGGATCCACTATATAAATAGCTGTACTATCAAAAGGTTTTCCAATGGGCACTGAAGAATATTCACCATCTAAGAGGAAACTTGTTAAATAAATAGTTCCTTCTGTAGGGCCATAGGTATTGTAAAATGGGTATTTTGGTAATGGGCAAGATATAAATTTTTCCCCACCGAAAGTTAAAGACTTAATATAAGGATTTTCCGGATATTGTATGGCATACTGTCTTGCCACTTGGGTAGTAAATTCCACATGGGTGATTTTTTTCTGTAGCAAAAAATCATGTAAGGCTGGTAAATCAAGACGTATTTCTTGTGGAATAATGTGTATGGAAGCTCCACATGTAAGATAGGGATACATTTCTTGCATGGAAGCGTCAAAACTAAAACTGCCATACACTGAAGAACGGGCATTGCAATCCAAGTTAAAAAAGTGTTGGAATGATAAACAAAAGTTAAACAAGTTCGCATGTGTTAACATGACACCCTTGGGCTTTCCTGTGGAGCCTGAGGTATAAATAAGGGTAAAGATATCTTCTGCATGCACTTGCGGTAAGGGGATATCCTCCTCCATTTCCCAATGCTGCATTCCATCTGTATAAAGCACTGTGCCTGTGTAATCTTTTAAAATATCTTGTAATTCTTTGTCCATGAGCACACAAGTAGCACCAGAGTCTTCTAGCATATATTGAATACGTTCTGGCGGATAACTTGCATCCAAGGGCAAGCAAATACAACCTGCTTTGAGGACAGCTAAAGTGCAAATGGGAAAACGCTCACTGCGTTGTACCAAAATACCTACGGCACTTTGTTTTTTTACTCCATGTTTGAGTAAAGTTTGTGCCACACGTTCAGAAACTTCATTTAACTCTTCATAGCTTAGTGTGCGATCAAGAAAACTTATGGCTTCTCTTTGGCTATGCTTGACGCATTGCGCATGGAATAAGTCCAAGATGTGAGATGCATGTTCCCCATGCTCACCATCATGTATGACTTTGCGACTATCTTTAGAAAGCTTATATATGTCTGGTAGATTCTCTTGACATAAAGGAATGTTTTTTAGCAAACCGCCTTGCAAAAATCCTTTTAAAACAGATAAAAACATTTCGGAAAAGCTTTGAATATTTTCATCAAGATACAATTTGGGATTATATTCAACCCAAAAGGTGTAGCGATCATCTTTCTTATGTACGTCCACTGAAAAATTTGCAATGGTTTCAAGTTTTATGGGTTCAAACAATACCCGTTCACCGAGTAGGGGTAATCCATCTAAAAGCTTGCCCTGATAAGCAATAAAAACAGCGTTTTTTATAGCATGGTCATGGGCAATTTGTATAAAAGGATAGGTGTCTTGGCGTAAAGTTTCATGAAATTGTTTTTGCACGGCATTCATATAGTCCCATGTGGACATTTGCTCGTCTATCTTCACATATATGGGTAAGGTAAGCGCAAGCATACCCATGGTATTTTTAAGTTCAGGCGCTCGACGCCCTGAGCTAATCGTGCAAAACATGGCCTCGTCTTGAGCTGTCATCTTCGCTAATGTATAAGCAAAAGCACTTAAGAAATAAGAACTTTCCTTTATTCCATGTTCCTTTAATGCCTTTTGAATATCCTCGTTACGCAAGACATTCGTGGTATGTACAGTTTGCTTTTTGTAAGAGATATTTTCTTTGGAGTTGTCCAAAATTTCATCACTCAGCAAATTAGAGTCTACATCTAATCCCGCCAATAAAGTGTCAAAATGCTGTTTGCTTTTGGCATATGCTTCACTGGCAATAACATCTTTTTCACGCTGGCATATATCAAAGGCGGTGATTTCTTCTTGGGCGCATTCCTTGCCCTCAAGAATATTAATGACTTGCTGCATAAATAAAACCAAGGAAGAACCATCACAAATAAGATGATGAATATCCGCCATAAGCTGCAACTCATCTTCCTTCTCATACACACGAAAACGAAATAAAGGGCCTTGGTTTAAATCAAAGGGCTTTACAAAATCACTCTTAATCTCTTCATCGTTCATATGCCGTGCATCTACACAATTCACGTCATAAGCCATATGTGGATTATGCACAAAAACTGGCAATTCATTTTTTGTGGACACATATGTTTTTAAAAAGGGATATATTTCAATAACTGTTTTGATGGCGGTGCAAAGAGTTTGTGCTTCAACTCCCAAATGCTTTGATATACGAAAACGCATAGCTATGTTGTACATTAAATTTTTAGGAGAGTGCATGCATGCAAGGTAAATGCCTAAATTTGTGGCTGTCATGGGATAGCTTGCATATTCTTGAGCATCCCTACTGCTTGTTGATTGCTGAACGTGTTCTGATGTTTTTTCTTTGAAGTTTTGCATGCGGAACCCTTTTCTAATGTAGGTTTTAATTGTTTTTTTTGCTATTATATACGTACATTCCATTTGAAAGAAGTCTGTTTGTTATTCATTTTTCAAGAATCCTGCACAATTATTTTTCCAGTGCAATTTTGTAAAAATTACAAATTTTTTTTTAACAAAAAATTACGGTGCAGGATTAAAAGGCACAAAAATCAATCATTTAACGGCAAAGCAAGGCTATGCCTATTCTTGATTTTTGGTCGCGCTGACTATCGTCAACGCTCCAAAAACCTCCGCACAATGAATTGCGCAGGAGTCTTTTTTCACAAAAAACATAACACATTGCTTAAAAAAAGTAAATTGCGCCGTCAGGCTTGCTAAGCTTGCGTCTGTTTTGTACACTACATGTCTCATTTTAAGCTTTTTCATGATTAGAAAGCTCTGCACAATTATTTTTGCATATAAATTTAGTGTTAATATTTGAAAAATGTTTTAACATAAAAATTTACTGTGCAGAGCAAAAGGCACAAAAATCAATCATTTACCGGGCAAGCAAAGCTCGCCCTATTCTTGATTTTTGGTCGCATTGGCTAGCGCCAAAGCTCCATGAGACTCTACGCAATGAATTGCGCAGAGGTCTCGATTATCTATTGGTATTAGGTTTCAAGTGTAGCGTGTGTTATTATGTAAAATGATTCATATTTTTTAAGGCCGTATCATGCAAAAAACATCTTTTAGTACTAGGCTGAGCCTTTATTTTACCTGTGCCATATCCTGCATTTTTTTATGCATATTTGCTTATAGTTATTTGCAAACAGAGCAAACTATACGAAAAATAAGCCTTGAAAGAGCTAGCACTTTGGCCCTTGCAGCCACCGAGAAAATCGAACATGTTTTGCAAGAAATTGAGCAAGTGCCGCTTTATATTGCCGAGCGTCTTGCCACAGAAGAGGCTTCAGGAGAGTTTGGCTTAGAGCAGGTGGAAAAAACACTTGCAGCATTTGTTTCGTCGCAACCGGATGTTTATGGGGCAAGCATTTCTTTTGCGTATGGTGCGCTGCCTAATGCGCCTATGCGCTATGCGCCATACTATTTTAAAGAAGATGGTGAACTTCGCCAATCCAGCCTTGCAAACGATGCGTATGAATATTGGATGCAAGATTGGTATGTGCTCCCTCAAAAAACAGGTAAAGCTCAATGGAGTGAACCTTATTTTGATAAGGGGGGCGGTGATACCTTGATGGCAACTTTTTCTGTACCTGTGTATAAAAAAGATGCTGCGGGTAAAGAACAATTTTTCGCCATGGTAACTGCCGACATCAGCCTTAAGTGGCTTCAGCAAATTGTAGATACCATACAGGTTTATAATACGGGACGTGCTTTTATTTTAAGCCGCAATGGTGTTTTTATGACACATCAAAACAGCGATTTTATTTTGCAGCACGGCAATACTATTTATGAGGTTGCTAAAAATCGCAATCTCCCCAAGCTTTGGGATCTAGCACATAAAATGACCAGTGGGCAAAAAGGAACTGCTTCTTTTGAAAGAGTCGCCACCGGACAAGATATGGAAGTTCTTTATCATCCCCTTCCAACAAGTGGCTGGAGCCTTGCTCTTTTTGTTCCCATGGAAGAATTACTTGCAGAACTGAACAAACAAACTGTTATTATGGTAGTTTTTGCTATCATAGGTATTGTGCTCACAGCGCTCTTGGTGGCAATGGTTTCTTATGGCGCCACAAAGCCTTTGCGTCAACTATCAAAAAGCACGCGAGAAATTGCTCAAGGGCAATTGGAAACGGAACTGCCCAAGATACGGCATTTTGATGAAATTGGGCAATTGACACAAGACTTTGAGCAAATGCGTAAAGATCTCAAAACATATCTTGACACTCTAACCGCCGCCACCGCTGCCAAAGAACGTATTGAAAGTGAGCTAAAAATTGCACGTTCTATTCAAGAAAGCTTTGTGCCCAAAAAGTTTCCTCCATTTCCTGAACGTAAAGAAATTGATATTTTTGCCTCTTTATTGCCTGCTCGTGAAGTGGGTGGTGATTTTTATGATTTTTTTATTTTTGACAAAGACTTGCTTTTCTTTTCTGTGGGCGATGTTTCCGGCAAAGGCATGCCCGCCGCTCTTTTTATGGCGGTGGTAAAAACCTTGGTTAAGAGTATGGCAGAGCATGAAAGAGACCCCGCAAAAATATTACAATTTACTAATAATAAGCTGGTTGAAGATAACGATAACTGTATGTTTGTGACACTATTTTGTGGAATTTTGCATGTGCGTACAGGTGAACTTGTATATGCCAATGCCGGGCATGATGCTCCGCTTGTTGTGTCTACGGCAGCCCCCATAAGTCCTTTAGCTGTGCCAAAATCTGTGGCTTTGGGCATTGTGGAAGATGTAAGTTATATTAATAAGCGCATACAACTTTCGCCTGATGATGTCTTGTTTCTTTTTACCGATGGGGTTACAGAAGCCATGTCTTTTGTGGGTGAACAGTTTGGCTTAACTCGCCTTTATAAATCGTTGGAGAGTGGCAGTACGGCGACTGACCTTGTTAACAAGGTGCATGAAGCTGTAAAAGAGCATGAAGGCGATGCAGAGCAATCTGACGATATTACCATTATGGCTTTGCGTTGGGCTCCGATAGTTAGTTGAGCCAGAATTTACTTCTGGCGGCTCCGCAGGGGATATTTTGCGCCGATGTGCTTTATCCTTCGAAAGGGGGGCTAATTGCAATATTTTTTTGAAGTATGAGAATGTTTTGCCCATTTTCGCGGATATATTCCACGCTATCCATAAGTTTTTTTACTAAAAAAATACCTAAGCCGCCAACGGTGCGTTCTTCAAGAGCAGCGTGTATATTAGGCTCTTGTGCCTCTAAAGGGTTAAACGGG
>CAYJGS010000097.1:0-8163 GCA_964369505.1 uncultured Desulfovibrionaceae bacterium
CGCCCGTGACGCTGCCGCAGGGCGAGACCTTGGCTCGCACTGCCCAGTAGGGGCTCGCCGTAGGCAGCCCCGAAGGGATGGCAAGCGTAGGGCGCAGAGCGGGGGGAGCGGGATTGTAAGGGCGGCAGGGGGGCGGCAAGCCCCCCTTAGCCACTTACGAAAAAAGCGCGAAAGCGCGTCAAAATTTGACGTAGTGCACTACCTTAACCCGTCGGAAAACTCAAGCGGTAGCGAGCGGAAAAAAGATGAAGACACCAAAAACTCATCAAAGTAGTGCAATAAGCCAAAGGCTGCACAAGGGATAAGCAAAATGAAATACTACGCAAAAATACTATCTTTTTGTGTTTTTAAGCGCAAGGCATTACTCACCACGGTGAGGGAGCTTAGACTCATGCTGGCTGCGGCTATCATGGGATTCAAAGTCCAGCCTAAAGGGAAATAAAATACCCCTGCTGCCAAGGGAATGAGCACAATATTATAGGCAAAAGCCCAAAATAAATTTTGCTTTATGGTGCGCATGGTGGCTTTGCTCAAGGTATAGGCTTTTGCCACGTGCTTAATATCGCTTTGCATAAGCACCATATCTGCCGACTGCATGGCTATATCTGTGCCTTGTCCAATGGCAATACCTACATGAGCTCTGGCAAGAGCCGGCGCGTCGTTAATACCGTCACCCACCATGGCTACTAAATGACCTTTTTCTTGTAATTCTCTAATCTTAGCTTCTTTATCATGGGGCAACATTTCTGCAAAGGCTGCGTCAATTCCAAGGGTTTTCTGCACATGCTCAGAGGTTAAGGCATTGTCGCCGGTGAGCATAAAAAGCTTTAGCCCAAGTTTTTGTAAATCGTGCACAGCTTGCTTGCTACTATCTTTTATGCTGTCGGCAACAGCTATGAATCCAAGCAAGTTTTTACCCATAAGCACATACAATACTGTCTTGCCTTGCGCTGCCAATGTTTTGGCTTTGACGCTCAGATCTTCGGGAATATTGCTTATATTTTCCACCATAAGCATGCGAGCATTGCCCACCACAAGGCGTTTGCCCTCGTGCACCGCTTCCACTCCAATGCCGATTTTTTGAGTAAAATCTGTCATGCTTTCACGCGGTATGAGTGTCAATTCTTGCTCCTTGGCTTTTTGCACAATGGCATTGCCAAGAGGGTGTTCTGAAAGTCGTTCAACACTGGCAGCCAGGCGCAACATTTCTTTTTCGCACATCTTTTCGGCATCAAGGCTGAGCATATCTGTCACTTGTGGTTTACCAAGGGTAAGGGTTCCCGTTTTATCAAACACAACAGTATCTATGCCTTGCATGCGCTCTATGGCTGCGGCAGTTTTGAATAAAATACCTTTTTCTGCCCCTAAGCCCATGCCCACCATGATGGCTGTGGGCGTGGCCAAGCCAAGGGCGCAGGGGCATGATATGACCAAAACCGAAATGGCTATGGACATGGCAAATTCAAGCCCTTGCCCAAGCATGAGCCATGCCACAAAACTCAATATGGCAATGCCAATAATAATGGGCACAAAAACAGCGCTGATGCGGTCTGCCAATCTGGCAATGGGCGCTTTGCTGGCCGTTGCTTCATCCACCAAGCGCACTATGCGCGCTAGAGTGGTTTCTTGGCCAACGCCCGTCACACGCATTTGAAAATACCCTGACTGGCTTACCGTGGCTCCGGTAACTTTATCTCCCGCCTGTTTTTCCACAGGCAAGCTTTCACCGGTAAGAGCAGATTCATCCACATAGGCCGAGCCTTGCGTTACAATGCCATCGGCGGCTATGCTCTGCCCGCTGTGTACAATCAATATATCATCTTTTACCACATCCTTGGTGGCAATGGTCATTTCTTTACCATCTCGCAAAACCAAGGCTGTGGCCGGTGCCAAGCGCAACAGGGCATCAATGGCATCAGAGGCGCGTCCGCGAGCTTTATTTTCAAAATATTTGCCAAGGCCGATGAGCGCCACAATCATACCGGCAGAATCAAAATATAAATTGTGCGACCAATGCAAAAGCACAATCATTTCACCGCCGGCTAAAGTCATGCGCACAAGTGCGTACAAACCAAAAACTGCCGCCGCCATGGACCCAAGCCCCACAAGGGTGTCCATATTAGGGCTGCCCGAAATGGCTGCCCTATAGCCCGAAATAAAAATGCGTTTATGGGCCCACAGTATGGGCGCGCACAAAAGACCTTGCACACACGCCGCAAAAAAAGGGTTTTTCATGGGATCAAGCAAGGCAAATATAGGCAAAGAAAGCATGGGCGCCATGGCCACATACATAAGTAACACAGCAAAAAATAATGAAACTTTCAAAGATGCTGGCATAGTTTGCACAGAAGGTGCGCAAGCTTCGGCAGGGGGCACCACCGTAAAGGGTGTGGGTTCAATGGTATTTTTTTGAGAAGCACAACAAGAAGGTTTTGCTGCTTCTTGCGTCATGGGCGGAATAAGGTTTTTGGGCTTTGCAAAAGAAAGTTCTTGTAGGTCTTGACCCATTTCTTTGGAAGCACTTTCTTCTCTATCCGGTTTTGCGGTGTAGCCATTTTTTGCTAAAATTGCGATTATATTTTCAAGACTTATACTGTTTTCGTCATAAGTTACATACATATTTTTGCGCAAGACATTCACCTGCACAGAGTCAACACCCTCCAAAGGCATGAGCAATTTGGTCACGCGCCCTTCGCAAGCGCTGCAATGTATACCTTCTGTGGTAAAGAATTGTTTTTTCATTATATTTAACCTATTATAAAATTATTTTATTGCCTGTCATAGCCTTTACACCAACTTTTCGCCAGCTTTAAAAATACATAGTCGGCGTATTTGGTATTTTCTCCCAGTGCCTCTACAGGAATTTCTGCTCTGGCCATAGCTTTATGACCACCGGCTGAACCGTCTTCACCAAAAGATTTAGAAGCCAATTCGCCCACGTTCTTGCTTCCGTCACTGCGAAAAATAACCACCAAGGTGGTTTCAAAAATGCCGCTCACCGCCACCCAACGCAAGCCGTGCACGCGCGTAAAAAAATCGGCAATGGCCACAAGCATATCCGGACTTTGCACCTTGCCCACATGGGCATGCGCCCCCGTTTTACACGATCGCAAAGACTGAAAAGCGTGGCTGAACAGCGGCAACCATTGGCGCATGTATTCACTACGCAATATGCGACGCAATATGTTGGAATCGGCAATGCGCGAAAGCCACTGATACGCGCGGAAATCTTGCTCACCGCCGCTGCGTTCAAATGTGCCCGTATCTGAGCGAATGCCGTATAGCAGTGCTGTGGCCAAGAGCTTGCCCGGACGAATATTTAAAAACCGCAGATAATCTGTAAACATGGTGCACGTTGCTCCAAATTTATCTTGAATATCCACAAAACCTTCTTGGTACACATGCTCTTTGGACACGGGATGGTGGTCCATAATAAAAGAAAATTTAATGTCTTTAAAGGCAGGATTATGATGGGGCTGACCATCCACAATGGCATAGTGGTCAAAATCATCGCGCATGTCTTCTTTCCAAGATACCAAAGGAATACGCAAATATCTGAGCATGGCTAAATTGTCTGGTCGCGTTACCGTATTCACGCTTGCAATGGTAACATGTTGCGATTTATATGTTAAAATGCGTTTTAATGCCATAGCGGAACCCAAGGCATCGGGATCTGCCACCACCAATATGCACCAATTGTCTCCTTTAGACAAAGTACTTAACCAATCCACAAAGGCTTTTGCCCTTTTGCTGTTGGCTTTCATCGGCAATTCTCCATAAAGTTTTTCCACACATCTACAGAGGCTTCTATACCTTCCCAAGAAAATATTTCTAATATATGCGTGGCCGTAGGCGGTAGCAAGGGTATTATTTTTTGTATGACCGCGCTTTCGTCATTGCTTAAATGGTGCAGAGCAAGATGTTTATCCTCTGCACCGCAGGGAGCACTCCAATGCACAAGCTGCACAAGGCGCAATAAATGTGGATACTCGGCAATGCTTTCTTGCTCAAATGCTAGCATATGTGCCACGTCAAGGCAAACTCCAAAGCGCCCAAGGCCGAAAGTTTTTTTTGTTTGCTTCATACAAGGCTTTGCATCCATAAAAAGCTTTGAATCAAGATCTACAAGGGGTGCATGCTTGATGTTTTCAAGCAATACAGGAACAGAACATAGACTAAACCAAGTTTTGGCAAATTCTTCTAAAAGCTGTTCGTGAACACTTAAGGACGTGTGGGTGGGCGGATGTAAGACTGCATACCGCGGGCGCAAAAAAAGGGCTTTTTGCAAAACCTGAAAAGCTATTTTAGCAGCCCCACTCCCTTTTTTATGCCAGGGCAAATCTACAGGAAGATGTACATGCCACCGCAAAGGCAATGCAGCCAAATGCAAAGGCAAATCTTTTTCGGTATATTTAAGGCACGGTTCGCTTTGCATAAAATACAAGCCCACTTCTTGCACCTTATGCGCCAAAAAATTTGCATTTTCCGCGATATGTGCGCGTAAAACACAAGAAGGCGCTGCAATGGGGAGCTTATGCTTGGCCATATACCTATGCTCTTCGCATGCTAAGGGGCCTTGCGTTGATAAGAGCCCACAAACCATAGAACATGCGACACACAAACCAACAAAACAACAAAAAAAGAAAAGCCAGCATTACAAGCACATATTGCAGACCTAAGCGTAATTGTTCATTCCCCCACAAAGCATCAAAGTTTTGAATAAAACTTGTATCCGGAATAACAATGTTGCTTTCGCCGATGGCAAAAAGCCCTATGCCAAAGAAAAGAACAGCCAATACACCGCTGATCCAAATACTACGAAAAATCCATGTGCAATGCTGCTCCACTTGTGTGGCCATTTCTTTATGCGCTATATAGCGTGTAATGATGGCACCGACGGCGGCAATGAGTGCCGTAAATACTGTAAAAAAAGAAAGCAAGGCACAAATATAATAAGAAAAAAGCATTGCCTTGCTTGTCAGAAAACTCTTACTACCCCATGATTCGTGCATCATAGCCGGTACCTCATAAAAAAACATATTTACTTTGTAATTTTCTCTGTATAAGTGTATTTTTATAAAAAAATCTTGTAACGTCAAGGCTTTTTGAAAATCTTTCTCAAATTGTTTCAAGAAAGTTGTATTAAGACTCTTGCACAATTCATTGTGCGGAGTCTTTTGGAGCGTTGAAGGCAATCAACGCGACCGAAAATCAAGAACGGGGGAGCTTTGCTTCACCATTAGTTATTGATTATCGTGCCTTTCCACCCGAAAATTGATTTTCGTAGGTGGCGCAAATTTGCAAAGCAAATTTGACGTCTAAGACTCTTGCACAGTTGTGCAAAGTCTTATATTGACGTGTTACGCATATGACTATAAAAGCAAAACACATACAATACCTTGGGAGCACACCATGCAATTATACGGTATAATAGGACATCCTCTGGAACATAGCTTAAGCCCTGCTCTGCACAATTGGGCTTTTGCCAAACGCTGTATACATGCGGCCTTTGCCCCTTGGCCCATCGCGCCCGAACAACTGGCAGACTTTGTTTCCAGCATGCGCTTGCTCAAATTTCAGGGTGCATGCGTAACCATTCCCCACAAAGAACGCATTTTGCCCTTGCTTGATAGTATAAGCCCCCATGCCCAAAAAATCGGCGCTGTAAACACGCTCTATTGGCAAGATGGACAGCTTTGTGGCGACAATACAGACGTATATGGTTTTATGTTTCCCTTACAAGCACATAGCCTATCCAACGCGCTGGTGCTTGGCGCCGGAGGCGCTGCAAGGGCTGTGCTTATGGGTTTGCAACTACTTGGCCTTGATAAAAGTCAAATATTTTTGTGCAACCATAATAATGAAAAAGCTCAGAGCATGGCCGAAGAATTTGGGGTGACATTTTACCCATGGGATGCGCGCACACAGCTTTCGGCAAAACTTATCATCAACACCACTCCCCTTGGCATGCAAGGCAAGCACGTACACCAAAGCCCTTATCCTGCAAAAGCTTTTAGGTCGGACACCACATGCCTTGCCTATGACCTTGTGTATAATCCTTTGCACACCCAATTTTTACTGGACGCCAAGGCGGCAGGTTGGCAAATTCAAGACGGGCTTGATATGTTTGTGGGGCAAGCGTTAAAACAAATGCAGATTTGGACAGGCGGCATGACCGAATTTCAGGAAACACGCCAATATTTGCAAGATTTATTAAAATGAAACCTCTGCGCAATGCATTACGCAGAGGTTTCAACTAAGATTTTTTAAAAAAGCGAATATAACTATTTTTTACCCACCAAGTGCATAAGGCGCACAAGCTGATGGGTAAAGCCTGCTTCATTATCATACCAAACAATGGCTTTGATAAGGTTTTCTTCACTTACCATAGTACAAAGGCTATCCACAACGCCGCCATAAGTACTGCCGGAAAAATCCACAGACACCAGCGGCTCTTCACAGTAACCGAGGGTATGCTTTAATACGCCATCACTGGCTGCTCTAAAGGCATCGTTTACCATTTGCACAGTACAGGCTTTTTCTACTTCGCACGTTACGTCTACTAAGGACACATTGGGCGTGGGCACACGCACAGCCATGCCCCCAAGCTTATTGGTAAGCTCAGGCAAAACCAAGGCCAAGGCTTTGGCAGCGCCTGTGGAAGTGGGGATCATAGACATGCTTGCGGCTCTGCCACGGCGTATATCTTTGTGGGAACCGTCCAAAATACGTTGGCTCATGGTATATGAATGTATGGTGTTCACAAGACCGTGCTTTATGCCAAAGCTTTCGTGCAAAACCTTAGCTGCGGGGGCAAGACAGTTTGTTGTACAAGAAGCTGCTGAAATAACGGTATGTTTTTCTGAATCATATGTATCGTCATTCACGCCGTACACTATGGTAATATCGGCATCATTACAAGGTGCGCTGATAATAACTTTTTGAGCACCGGCTGTAAGGTGTTGGCTTAAAGCTTCACGGGTTTTAAGGCTGCCGCTAGTTTCTACCACAAGAGAAACGCCAAGTTTTTTCCATTCCCATTCACCGGCTTTATGGCGCGTTACGGGAATGAGTGTGCCGTCAATAATAAGGCCATTTGCATCGTGCCCTACTTGGCCTTCATAAGTGCCGTGTGTCGAGTCATATTTAAATAAATACGCCAAAGATTCATTGCTGGCGCGAGCGTTGATGGCTCCCACTTTAATGTTTTTGTCCTTTACCAAAAGTCGGAGCAGATAGCGTCCGATACGCCCAAAACCATTAATGCCTACAGTTAATGCCATGCGATTCTCCTAATGGCCTGTTAAATGTCATTTGAGATCTTCCTTAAAAACTATACTTTTCCGGATGTGCCCATCACATTACGGATTTTATGTGCGACCATATTTTTTACCGCTTGACGCGCAGGTTTTAAATAGCCCCGTGGGTCAAATTGTGCAGGTTCATCGGCAAAGAATTTGCGAATGCTTGCGGTCATAGCCAGGCGTATGTCTGTATCTACATTGATTTTACATACAGCCATGCCTGCGGCTTTGCGCAGCATATCTTCTGGAACACCTTTAGCACCGCCCACTGCACCGCCGTATGTATTGCACATAGTTACAAATTCTTCAGGTACGCTGGATGCTCCATGCAACACAAGAGGATAATTGGGTAAACCTGCAGCAATTTTTTCTAATCTTTCAAAATCAAGCATGGCTTCGCCCTTAAATTTATACGCGCCATGGCTTGTGCCAATGGCCACAGCCAAGGAATCACAACCGGAACGCTGTACAAACTCTATGGCTTCATCCGGTTCGGTAAATACGTGCACGTCTGAAGAAACATGCTCTTCAATGCCTGCCAATTTACCAAGTTCTGCTTCCACCCAAACGCCTTTATCATGAGCATATTCCACCACTTGCTTGGTCAAGGCAATGTTCTCTTCAAAGGGCAAATGTGAACCGTCAATCATAACAGAGGTGAACCCTCCGTCAATGCAAGCTTTGCAAATTTCAAAAGAAGATCCATGATCTAGATGCACCACGGCAGGTACATCATTTTCTATCAAAGCCGCTTCCACAAGTTTCATGATATATGTTTGACCGGCATAAGAACGGGCGCCGGCTGATACTTGCAAAATAACCGGCGCTTTTTCTTCATGGGCAGCTTCCATAATACCTT
>CAYJGS010000098.1:0-317 GCA_964369505.1 uncultured Desulfovibrionaceae bacterium
TCTGCACAGCCCATAACCAGCGCGTGGTATTCTTTACGGTGTAGGGCGTTTCCGATTCAAGGCTAAAGCCAAGTTTTTGCAAGTTTTCTTGCTCAGCGGCGGTGCGGGTTAAAAATATAATGCGGCCATTGGGTTGTATGTGTGGGCTTACAAATGCAAGCATTTCTTGCCAAGGCATAAAAGCGCGGCTTATGATAATGTCCGCTTTATGCTCTGTTTGGGCAAAATATGCTTCTGCGCCGCCACGGAATACCTGTGTATCTGGTAAGGAAAGTTGCGCGAGTGCTGTGCCAAGAAAGAGGGCGCGTTTTTCTCGT
>CAYJGS010000098.1:327-8091 GCA_964369505.1 uncultured Desulfovibrionaceae bacterium
GCCTTCTTGCCAAAGCATACGCAAGGGCAAGCCCGGAAGTCCGGCACCGGCTCCCAAATCCCAGCAATAAGGATGAGGGGGAAGTGGTAATTTTTTTAAAAAATCAGCCACATACAATGAATCTACAATGAGGTTTTGCAAGCAATCTTGCCAAGTGCGCGCCCCCACAAGGTTCATGACGCTGTTCCAGCGCATGAGCAATTGCAAATAGATATTAAGTTGTGGCAGGGCTTCTTCTGAAAAGGGCAAGGGTAAAGCTTGGCAAGCTTTAATAAGCGCTTCGGGAGAAATGTGTATTTTTTTTGCTTTTTTAGACATGGGTGTTCCTTTGTTTGTACAGCTGGTATATAATAAAGGCATAAAAGCAATACTTGCAAGCCTATGGTATATGATGTAAGGTCTGCGCCGTTAACAGGCTGTTAAATACTACTATTCGGAGAAAATTTATATGTCAACAATAGCCCTTCTTTTCCCTGGTCAAGGTTCCCAAGAATTAGGCATGGGACGTTCCCTTGCGGAAAGCTCTAAGGACGCTATGGATATGTGGAAAAAGGCTGAGCGCATAAGTTCTTTGCCTTTGCGTGAAATATATTGGGAAGGCGACGATGCGGCCATGGCCGATACTCGTGCCTTGCAACCGGCTTTAACGGTGGTGAATGTAAGTTTGTGGCAAGCTTTAAGTTCTAAGGTCAAGCCTTTATGCACAGCGGGGCACAGCCTTGGCGAATACGCTTCTTTGGCTGCCAGCGGCGCTTTAGATATAGACACAACGCTAGAATTGGTGAGCTTACGTGGGCGCCTTATGGCCGATGCCGATCCGCATGGTCTTGGAGCCATGGCGGCTGTGCTTAAGCTTGAAGAAAGTGTTGTGCAAAGCCTTGTGCAAGAAAGTGCCCATGCCATGGGCGAAACTTTGCTCATTGCCAATTATAATACGCCGGGGCAATTTGTGGTAAGCGGCACAAAGGCTGCTGTGGAGCATGTGCTTGGCTTGGTAAAAGAAAAGAAAGGCCGTGCCATTGCCTTGAAAGTGAGTGGGGCATTTCATAGCCCGCTTATGGCCGAAGCCGCTGCGGAACTTGCGCCTGCCATCAAAAAAGCTTCGTGGAATACTGCCCGTTTTGGTGTGTATTGCAATGTGCATGGCAAGGTTGTTTCTGACGCTGCAAGTCTTTGTGAATGCATGGTTGCGCAGATGACTTCTTCTGTGCAATGGATACAAAGTATGCAAAATCAATGGCAAGACGGCGCGCGCACATGGCTTGAAGTGGGGCCTAAGGCTGTGCTTTCCAAAATGGTTGCTGCTTGCCTTGCCGGCATGGCTGAAGAAGTGCCAACGCATGTGGTGAGCAATACACAGCAAATTTCAGAATTTTCATTATAGCTTTTAGAGTATTGAGGATAATATGCACGCCATTGACACATTACGTTCGGCACTTGAAAATATAGTACAAGATATGGGTTTAGAGTGGCCTGTTAAAGCCACCATCGAACCCCCAAGAGATACAAAACACGGCGGGCATTTGGCCGCCAATGTGGCCATGATGCTTGCCAAAGAAGCCAAAATGCCGCCGCGCACCTTGGCAGAAAACATGGCCGAAAAATTGCAAAGTCATGTGCACATTACAGAAGTAAGCGTGGCTGGGCCCGGTTTTATCAATGTGACCTTCAGTGCCGCCTTTTGGCAAGATATGGTGTGCCAAGCGGAAAAGCTTGGGGCAAAGTTTGGCAGTAGCGACCTTGGTGCAGGCAAGAAAACCCTTGTGGAATATGTTTCGGCCAATCCCACAGGGCCTTTGCATATTGGGCATGGGCGCGGTGCGGCCGTGGGGGATAGCCTTGCACGCATTTTGCGTTTTGCCGGATATGATACCAGCACTGAATATTATATTAATGACGCAGGCTTGCAAATGCGCCTTTTGGGGCTTTCGGTATGGTTGCGCATGCGCGAGCTTAAAGAGCTTGATGTGGAGTGGCCGGAGTCTTATTATCGTGGTGAATACATCATTGATATTGCTCGTGAACTCTTGGAAAAAGAACCTGATCTTTTACAAAAAGATGATGCCGTGGCTCAAGATATTTGCTATGAATATGCCATGAAAAGCATTATGGACGGTATTAAGGCGGATTTAGAAGAATTTAGAGTGGGGCACGATGTTTGGTTTTCTGAAAAGTCTTTGGTGCAACGCGGCGCCATTGAACAGACATTTGCCCGCCTTAAAGCCGCTAAATTAAGCTATGAAAAAGACGGCGCTTTGTGGTTTGCTACCACCGATTTGGGCGATGATAAAGACAGGGTTTTACGCAAAAGTGACGGTACTCTAACGTATTTTGCGTCGGACATTGCCTATCATGATGATAAATTCCAGCGCGGCTTTGACTATTTGATCGATGTATGGGGCGCTGATCATCACGGCTATATTCCTCGCATGCGTGCGGCCATTGCTGCCATAGGCCATAAACAAGAAGATTTTGATGTGGTGCTCATCCAATTGGTAAACCTTTTGGAAAATGGTACCAATGTGAGTATGTCCACCCGTGCCGGCACCTTTGAAACTTTGGCCGATGTGGTGAAAGAAGTGGGTGTTGACGCGGCGCGTTTTATGTTTCTTTCCCGTAAAAGTGACAGCCCCCTTGACTTTGACCTTGAGCTTGTAAAGCAACGCACCATGGATAATCCTGTGTATTATGTGCAATATGCCCATGCCCGTATTTGTGCTGTGCAGCGTCGTGCCTTGGAAAAGGGTATACACCTTGATGCCGCAACTTCCGCAGAAATATTAGCCTTGCTTGACAGTCAAGACGATATTACACTTTTGCGTATGGTGGCTCGTTTTGAAGATGTGGTGAAGCTTGCAGCCGCTAATTTGGGCGCGCATTTCATAAGTCATTATCTTTCGGAATGCGCCGGTCTTTTGCACAGCTATTATGCCAAAAATCCCATTGTGCAAGAAGAAAATGTGCCCTTGAGTAAAGCTCGCCTTGCTTTGTTGCGCGCTGTGCAATGCGTATTGCAAAACGGCCTTGAGCTTTTGGGTGTGAGTGCGCCTGAAACAATGTAAGCGCTGGCGTAAGTTTTTAAATGGCTTATAGAAGGTATTATGACAGAAGATACAACCAAAGCCCCTTTGCAAATGGCATCTCCTCAAAAAGATGACAAAAAAAATGCAAGCAAAGATCCCAAAAAAGATACTAAGGAAGGTAAAAAAAAGGCGTTGACCTTTACTTTGAGCTTTTCTTCGGTGACCACCGTGTGTGTGGTGCTTTTGGGGGGCATTTTTATGGCCTTTATGCTTGGTGTTATGGTGGGGCGAGGCGAAAGCCCCGAAGCTCATATGGCGCCTTTGTCCACTTTACTGCCTTCTGACGTAAATTCGGCCGCAAATTCGGCCGCAAATTTGGTGGAAGAGCAAGGTGCCAATGGTTCCTTAAGTATGGAAGGAACAGAAAATGGGCAAGAAACACAGGCGGCAAATGAGGAAGTGCAAAAAGTTATGCCCGCCGAAGATTTACATTATGCCCGTGAATTAAAAACAAAACCTGGGCAAGAAAATACGCCAGTGGCGGTGAATACAGCTCCCATGCAAAGCACACAGCCTCAAAGGGGCGTTGCGCCGGTGGTTGCTGGGCAACAAGGTCAACAGGGTCAAGAAGCACAAGCTATGCCCCAAGTTATGGGGCAAGTTGCAGCGCCTGCGCCGTCTCAGACTCCTACCCCAAGCCCTGCACAAGCTCCTGTGCAAGCTCCTGCAGCACAAGCAGATCCTGTTCAAGCCGCATTAGAAATAGCCAAGGCACAACAAGTGTTTGATTATATTTTTCAAGTGGCCACTTTTACCAAGGCCGATTCTGTAGACAGATTACGAGAACGTTTGGAGGGAGAAAATTTCCGCACGCGCATGGAAAAAAGCGGCAAGTTTTTTAGAGTATTGGTGCTTTTGCGCGGCAATGAAACTCAAGCGCAAGCCTTGCGTAAACGTATGGTGAGCTTAAAGCTTGGTGAACCCATGCAAAAAAGTAAAAAGGCTGTGAAATAAATGTTCATGCCATTGCAATCCTTTTTGCGCTTTCTTGGGCGCACCACCTTGAATATGCTGGCGCATATGGGCAGTACCATGCTTTTTCTTTGGGCAAGTTTGGCGCGTATTCCTTCTACTGCGCACCTTTTCCAAAAAACATGGCAACAATTGCATATTATTGGGGCAAAGTCCCTTTTCTTGATCATGCTCATTGGCATATTCTGCGGCATGGTGCTTGGTTTGCAAGGCTATTATACCTTGGTTACATTCGGTTCCACAGGCATGCTTGGCGCGGCTGTGGCTTTAACGCTTATCCGCGAACTTGGTCCTGTGCTCACAGCCATTATGCTCACCGGTCGAGCAGGTTCTGCCATGACCGCAGAAATTGGGGTTATGCGTATTTCAGATCAAATTGACGCGCTTGAAGTTATGGGCATACACCCCATAGGCTATTTGGCAACGCCGCGTCTTTTGGCAGGGATTATAGTATTTCCATTGCTGACGGCTGTTTTTAATACCATAGGCATCTTTGGGGGCTATCTTACGGGCGTGCTCATGCTTGGCATTAACGAAGGGGCGTATTTTCACGGCATAGAAAGTTCTGTAAGCTTAGTCGATGTCAACGGCGGCTTTTTAAAAGCGCTGACATTTTCTATTGTTGTGATTACCGTGTGTTGCCATCAAGGATATTATACCCATATGCGGCGCGATAGTGTGGGGCCTGCGGCTGTGGGTAATGCCACTACATCGGCTGTGGTGCTAGCTTGTAGCCTTATATTGGTGGCGGATTATGTGCTTACGTCACTGTTACTATAGTTGGCATGTGTAGGATAAAAAAATATGGGCTATACAATACGATTTGAAAATTGCAGCGTAGGCTATGGAAATAAAGCTGTGTTGCACCAAGTAAACGCCACATTGCCGGAAGGGAAAATCTCCGTAATTTTGGGAGGCTCCGGCAGTGGAAAATCCACATTGCTGCGGCATATTGTGGGGCTTTCTCGTCCCATCGAGGGTAAGATTTTTATTGGTGAACAAGATTTTTTTGCCCTGCCTGCCAAAGAATTTATGCGTATGCGCAAAAATATGGGCATGCTGTTTCAAGACGGTGCCTTGCTTGGGGCCTTGAGCGTTATGGACAATGTAGCCTTGCCTTTGTATGAACACACAAAACTTACGCGTGAACAAACCCACAAGGCCGCTTTGCGTTCTTTACGCTTGGTGGGCTTGCAAGATGCCGGTCCACTATTTCCCGGACAACTTTCCGGTGGCATGCGCAAAAGAGCAAGCCTTGCCAGAGCCATCATCGCCGAACCGCCCTTGCTTTTTTGCGATGAGCCCACTTCTGGGCTTGATCCCATAACTGCCGCCCAAATGGACGACTTGCTTTTGCATATGCACAAGGCTTTTCCGCATATGACCATTGTGGTGGTAAGCCACGACCTTGCAAGCTTAAAGCGCATTGCAGACCATGTGCTTGTGCTGCACGAAGGCACGGCAGTTTTTTCTGGCTCTTTAGAAGCTTTAGAAAAAAGTTCGGATAGTTATTTACAAAATTTCTTGGCACGTAAGGCAGAGCCTTTTGCCCAAAATAATTTTGAAGAACAAGATGAAAATGTGCGTAAAGCGCTTGAACTTTGGATGAAAATATAATAATCTATACACAGGAATTGACATATGAATACATCACGCGACATAGCTGTTGGCATTTTTGTACTTTTGGGGCTTTTATGCACGGCTTATATGACTGTGAAATTGGGGCGCATGGAAACATTTGGCTCACGCGGTTTTGAGCTTTCTGCGCATTTTACTTCTGTGTCGGGATTGCGCGTGGGCGCTGGCATAGAATTAGCAGGGGTGCAAGTGGGTAGGGTAAAAAATATCACACTTGACCCAAAAACAACACAAGCTGTGGTTACTTTGGGCTTTACCATGCCCTTGGAATTGAGCGAAGATACCATAGCCTCGGTAAAAACCAGCGGACTTATTGGCGATAAGTATATAAATTTAGCGCCCGGTGGTTCTGAAACCCTATTGAGCGACGGTGATGTTATTATGGAAACAGTGTCTGCTGTGGATTTAGAATCTTTATTGAGTAAGTTTGCCTTTGGAGGAGTGTAATGCGTCGTTTTTCTTTGTATATTGTGTGTGCTGTGTGCATGCTTTGTGTAAGTTTTGCTTCGTATGCTTTGGCAGAACAAATAAGCCCACCCCATGCGGCCTTAAAAACTTCTGTGGTTAAAATTTTGGATTTTATTAAAAATCCTGAATACAATAAAAATAAAACTGCTCGCAAAGCCTTGAACGAACAAATAAAAAAAGAAGTGTATACCATTTTTGATTTTGACGAATTTGCCATGCGCACCGCAGGGCCTCGTTGGCGTACATTTAATGCTGCAGAAAAAAAGGCCTTTAGTGAAGCCTTTGCCGCACTGCTTTTTGCCACATATTTAAGCCGCGTGGATGGCTATAATGGAGAAAAATTTTCCTACATGGGTGAAGTGTCTGATGCGAAAAAAACACGCTATGAAATTCGCACCGTTGTGGTGCTTAAAAACGGGCAATCCGTGCCGGTGGCTTATCGCATGTTACCAAAAAACGGCACATGGCGCGTGTATGATGTTATTATAGAAAATATCAGCCTTGTGCAAAATTATCGCAGTCAATTCAGCGCCATTTTAGCCAACGATAGCCCCCAAGAATTAACGCACCGCGTTCAAGAGCGCGCAGATGCCCTTGAGGTAGAAAACAATGAAGGTTTATAAAAAATATGTAAATACATTTCTTTTTTACAGCATTTTTGTGATCGTTGCCCATAATTCATGTTTTGCCGCAACCATAGCCAGAGAAGCTGCAGAATCTGGCTATGAAAAAGGTCGCCTTCAGGAATCAGAAGCGGTGAAGCGTCTTGAAAGTCAACAACAACAAGAAAATGCCTTGCGTATGCCGGAAGAAGCGGCCGAGGCATATTTTGACGACTCCCTAGACAGCTATGGCGATACTCCCATACAAACCGTAGCCGATCCCTTAGAGCCTTGGAATCGCTTTTGGTTTGGTTTTAACGATATCAGCTACCTATATGTATTTAGACCCTTATATCGTGCCTATGATTATGTAGTGCCCGATGACGTGCAAAGCGGTCTGACTAATTTCTTAAATAATCTTATGTTTCCTGTGCGCTTTGTAAACTCGCTCTTGCAAGGCAAATTCTCGGCTGCCGGTGTGGAATTTGGCCGTTTTATGATCAATACCACCGTGGGTATGGCCGGATTTATTGACGTTGCCAAACATAAAAAAACCGTGGTGCCCGTTGACCCCACCGGTGAAGATTTTGGACAAACCCTTGGCACCTGGGGATTTGGCGAAGGCTTTTATCTGGTGTTGCCTTTGCTTGGGCCAAGTTCTTTGCGTGACCTTGTGGGTATTGCGGGAGATTATGCCTTAAGCCCTACATTTTATTTTAATTCACCATTTATTTATAATGATATTGATATGTATACATCTTGGGCCATAAGTGGTGCCGGCGGTGTATTACGCTTCAATGACTTAGGCCCGGTGCTTGATTTATATGAAGACACCACAAAGCTTTCTGTAGATCCCTATGTGGCTACGCGTGAGGCGTACACGGGGTATCGCCGCAGCGTCATAACACGCTAATAATTCGTTGAAAAAGGGTAATCTGCTTCGTCTTTTATCCGCTTGCAGCGGCGCATAGCATGCACGAGTAAGCAAGTGACTCGTGCGC
>CAYJGS010000099.1:0-8022 GCA_964369505.1 uncultured Desulfovibrionaceae bacterium
GCAAGTAAAGAATCTATATCGTCTAACAGTGGGTCTGAAGGAGCTTGAGCCGGTGTAGCAGGAGCCGCGCTAAAACCATCTTCACTGTCCATTTGCGCCAACAAAGCGTCGATATCAGCCTCACCATCACTTTCTGCCGTACTGCTAGGGCTTTTTTGGTATACCATATCGGGATTTTGTGTAAATTCTTCCATAAAGGCGTCAAGATCGCCACCAGCTCCACCAAATTTTGGGTCATAAGAAGAACCGCTAGAAAGATCACTTGGCAAACCTCCTGACATGTCATCTGGCATGGCACCTGACATGGCACCTGACATGGCACCTGACATATCAATGGGCTCATCACCACCCATGGCAACAGGGGCTGCCGACACAGAATCAGCACTGCCTTTTTCAATGATATCAGTAAGATCTATAATCTCTTCCATATCTTCTTCGTTGGGCGAAGGGGCTGTTACATTTAAATCCATATATGCCTCTGGTGAGTTTGTCAGATACAGGACGTTGCGAAAAAAACGCAGTTACTGATTAATAATAACACATTATTTACCCTTTGGCAAATAAGTATGCAAGCCTAACAATATTTCGATTGTAAAATTATATGCAATATACTCATCGGTATTATTTTATTTAACTTAAGACTTCTGCACAATTGTGCAGAAGTCTCAGACGTCAAATTTGCTCTGCAAATTTGCGCCGCTTACGAAAACAAGTTTTCGAGCAGTAATGCACGAAAATCACTCATTGAACGGTGAAGCAAAGCTCCACCTATTATTGATTTTCGGTCGCATTGACTCTCGTCAACGCTCCAGTTAAGGAAACGCCGCAAAAAAACAACAAAAAACCCGCCATAAGCGGGTAAAGCTCATGCACGGGTTTTTTGTGTAAAAATTTTAATGGAAACTAGGGATGGCACTTGGACTTGGCACAACCTGTCAAGTCTTTCTTCAATTGCTTATCATTGCCCTTTTCTTTCACAACTTTATTATGGCAGCTGATACAAGAATCATACTTGCCGCCCTTTCTGTCGTGTGCAATCTTGTAATAGCTATTCACAGACTTCTTATCCTTAGGATCAAAGTTGTCGTGACAGCCAGAGGTGCTACATGGGCGATAATCGTCCTTACCATCCACAGGGTGGTGACACGAAGCACAGCTTACATCTTTGTGAGTGCTGTGATTAAAAACAACAACCTTCTTGGTCTTGTTCATTTTAATGCCATCGGCTGGCACTTCTGGCTGAGCTGCAAGAGCAGGCACAGCAAAAGCAAGTACCATAAGCGCAGCCATTCCCCAAATAAGTTTTCTCATAATATGCCTCCTCACTGGCTTAAGATGATTTCTCTTAAAGATTGCCCCAAAAAAAAATTTTTGTCAATGTCAAGATTATAAATAATTATCTTACTGTGATAGTTAGGATACTCATTTCTCAATAGGCTGCACTATCAGCTCGGCGTCACTATGCATATTCTGTATTTTCGCCAAAACTGCCGCTGCGGCAGACGCGTCTTGCAAAGGCCCCACCCGCACACGCCATATATTATGCGTATAATCTTTATGCGATTTTGCTTGAAAGCCCAAATCCACAAGCTTACGCGCCGTGAGAGATGCGAATTTTTTGACTTCAAAAGAACCAAGCTGCACATAATATTCACCATTTCCATCTGGTATTTCAGGAAAATCATCGCGCTGTGCCGCAAGAGTTAAAGCCAAGGCTATGGGGTCATCTTCGTGCATTGCCGTTTGCGCCAAATTTTCGACATTTTCTTTTCTTTCATAAATGTCTTCTATATTGGTGCCTTCTTCAAAAAATTCTTCTATATTTTCTTGCGTTTCGTCAGGCAAAACGGCTTCAGCCACCACCGGCGCCGTTGCGGCTAAAACATCTTCCGGTTTTTCATATTCTCCCACACTGACAACCCTAACCCTAGCCGTGCCTTGCTCGCGCATATCAAGCCTTTCTGCAGCGCGCCTTGATAAATCAATCAACCTATCGTGCACAAAAGGTCCACGATCATTAATACGCACAGTAATAGTTTTGCTATTTTCTAAATTAGTCACACGCACTGTAGTTCCAAGGGGGAGTAATGTGTGCGCGGCCGTCATGGCGTTTTGGTTAAAGGTTTCGCCATTGGCGGTTTTTTTACCATGGAAACCAGGCCCATACCAAGAAGCTATACCTTCTTCGTCATAGCCATAGGCTGTTTGTAGAGGGTAATATTTTTCACCACGAACGGTATAAGGATTTGTGCCGCGAACAGTGCTTTTGGGTTGTGAAGCACAAGAAACCAAAAAAAAGCACAGCATACATAAAGCACTAAATAACGCATGCTCCCTTATTTTACACAACAAAAACATGCAAACGCCTTATGCTGCTATTCTTTTTTGTATACGCAAAATGCACACAGCCATTTCTTTGTCATCGTGTTTATGGCATTGTTCTGCTTTTTGCAAAAGCTCTTTGGCTTCGTCCATTTGCCCATTATCTAAAGATGCTTCGGCGGCCAAACAAAAAAGCTTTGCTTCTTTTTGTTCGTATAAACTTTGCATAAGCAAATCCCATTCTTTTATAAAACAAGGCTTTATCAATTCTTCCTCGATCACTATAAGTCTTGCCACATGGCCATTTTCTGCATGTTGCTTAAGGTATTGCAAAAGCAAGGAACGCCCATGCGCAAATATGCCTAAAATACGTGCGATTTCCCGCTCCATACTTTGATGGGTTTGTTCGGTGTAAGGTTCAAGGTCTGCAATCATTTGTTCGCAACCTTTGGCTTTTGCTTTAATTTGCTGCAGGCGGTTGCGATAATGTTGGCGCTGGAATGCGTCTTCTTTAAGTTTTACGCACTCATGAAAGGCATAGCCTATGCACCAATCGAGTAAGCTTTGGCATATTTGCTCAGGCGGATAGCTTTCGCTTATGCCGTCTTTGTGACCTTTGCGAAAAAGATGGTGTGCTGTATCTTTAAGCTGCCAAAAAAGCCCTTTGCGCATGGGTTCGCCAAGAAGGTCACGCAACACGGCATAAGACACCGTGCCGGAATGCGAAAAGCGCGCAGATTGCTCTTGCAATATGGCATGCACTTTACAAAAATCGCGCAACAAATTTCGCGTAAACACATCTTTATTTTCTGTGCGCCACACCCCGCTCACTGCGAAGCCTCCTTAAGTAAAGCCTTGGCCACGGCTTCATCATATAAAATCATGGGATTAGAATCGGCATTGCCGCGTCCAAGATTTTTATACATGGCTGCAGCTTCGCGGATTACCGCAGTGGGCAACCAGCCATGCTTTTCCCAAACTTCTGCATGTTCTGCTTCCCACAAGCGAAATTCTATATCTTCTCCTTGCCCGCGGCGCACATACACCCTTACCTTTACATTACTGGGATTTGGATAATAATATAAGCCTCTTTCGTCTTTCATAAAAAACCTCTATCAAAAATTTTCTTATACCCCTTCTTATGGCCTAGTCTTTGCCCCCACGTCAATACACATATTATAAGCTCTTTTGCACAATGAATTGTGCAGAGGTCTCATTGTTAAATATTTTCACAAAAAAAGGCCATGCTGTCTTATGCATGACCTTCCTATACAAAATACACGCCATATATCAATTTTGGCGCGCAAAAAGGAGAAATTTTTCGGCCAAAACCGCCGGAGCAATATTTTGTGTGGTGCCATCGCTGATAGTTAAAAATGCAGATTCATCCATAGGTTTGCTTACATTGGCATTGATAAGTTCTTTTTCAAATGCTGCCCGCAACATTTCAAAGGAATGTTCCACTTCTGGGTAAGTATTATCTACACGCCAAGGCAAACGCAGCTGCTGCGTCCAGGCTCTTCCTTTATGAGACACAAGCTGAAGCCTATAACATCCTTTATATTCAGGAGCATGTGCCCTTTCAAATTCATGAGGATAGCAATGCTCTTGCCAGGGTTCTAAGGGTTCGGGAATGGTAGATTCCAAAAGAATAGGCGGCAAAGCCAATTCTCTTTCAAAGGGTTCAATCACAAATGAATAGGACAGCACAGGCCGCAAATTACCGCGTTTTTTTGTGATTTTCCATTCAATCTTCATGGGGGCTCCTTATATTATGTATAATGATATTTACTAGTTATAACTCAAACAAATGTAAAACTTCTCCGAAGGGGGGAGCTTTTTGGGCTTTTTTAGTTGTAAGCCAAACTACAGGATAATTAGGTTCTTCCGGAAAAAAAGTGCATTCTAAGTCTGTAAACCACAGCAAACATGTGGGCTGAATATTTTCTTTGTGAATATATTCCGGCACGTGTTTATAGCTTGTGCCGCCACCACCTTGCACAAAAAGGCGCAGAGGCCTGTCTGATCTGGAAAAATAATCATGCTTTTGGATTTTTGTATCGTGATAGATCACAAATAAGTTTGTATCGAAATTTTCCAGTATTTTTTCCAATTCACTGCAGAACATGCCCAATGTGTCATTATCTATAGAGCCAGAAGCATCTATCGCAAGAGCAATAAGGGCAATGCGAGGTTCTTTGCGCGAAGGCAAATAAATGTCATAAGATATATAGCGTTTATTAGGCATAGACCAAGAATAGTCACCATCATTACAATTTTCTATAAATCTTTGCAAAAGAATTTGCCAATCAAGCGTTGGCCTAATGCGCGTTTTATATAGGCGCAATAAGCCCATGGGCACGTCACCATGGCCTTCGGCACTATGGATGGCTTGCGCCATTTGGATGAGGGATTCTTCTTCCGCCTTTTGCCTATTTTCTTTATTATCTATCCGTAAAAGGGGATGGTCTTTTATTTCACCAAAGAAATTTTGTTCCGCACTGGATTGTTTAAAATCATCGGCAGGTGCATCGCCAGAAGAGCTCACACTTGCTTTTGTGTCTGAATTTGCGTCCTTTATATTCCCTTGTGTGCCCTTTGCCTGTTCGTCTTTTGACTCTGCTTCGCTTCCTTCTTCTGTAGCATTCACATCGCCGCTTTTGGCATCTTCTGCGTTTTTTTCACTTTGTTCAGCTGTTAAAGCGTTTTGTGCTCCACCGTGCAATTCTTGATTATCTTGAATTTTACATAAGCATTCATATATTTCGTCCACACTTTTATCGGCATAAGTCTTGTCATACAAAAGCAAATTTTCGGGCAACGAAAAGCCGGCCTCTAATAAAAGGCCATTGATGGCATAGTCACAAGCTTTATTCCATAATTTTTCACGGCGTCCCTTTCTGCGCACATGATGATTACAGACTATATGTAATATTTCATGTGCTTGCGAAGCCATAATATGTTCGTGGGACATCACCGAAATAAAATGTGGATTATACGCAAGAATTTTGCCATCCGTCCAAAGATTGGCGCACTTTGTGTCAGATGTTAACACAAGCTTTAAAGCCAAAGAGCCAAAAAAAGGATGCGAAAACAAAAGCTCTGAGCGCGCCTTTTGCATGCGTAGCAAAGCCTCTTTTTCTAAAGCTGCTGCAGCGGTGACTTGTGTTTTTTCCATAATGCGTCGCCTTACATGAGTACGTGCGAATATTTTTGCGCCCACTGCGCAAAAGCGCTTGTATGCACAAGGCTTTCATCCTTACACACGGCTGTGCGCAAAAGCAGTACAGAAAATTCTGCCGGCAGTCTTAAAGAAAATTCAATAGCCGCATCAATATTTTGCACATCTATCTTGGCACCAAGAGCTTCACACAAAGCATATAACGTGGCAGGCTCCTGAGGAATTTCTATATTTGTGGGGTCTTTCAATATGCTTTCAACCGTGGGCAAGTCTCGCCAAACTCTTAAAAAACCCATAAATTCTGTGGCTGCCCCCATGCCCACTGTGCCTTGAAACAGTTCATATTCCACAGATTCATGCGCCGAAGCTTCTAAAATACGTGACATAAATTCCCAAGAGCGCGGCGAAGCAAAAGCTTTGCCCGAATGCTGCGGATCAAAATCGTGCATGAGATTTGGCCTAAACCGCAAAAAAGCTAAAATTTCTGGTCGAATACCAAATTTCGTTGCCCACAAAAGCCAATCTTCCGGTGATGTTTGCATGTCGATGTGTACCATTCTATTGGCCAAAGCCGTGGGCATTCTGTGGGTTACAGATTTATCCCTTTCATTATTACCGGCGGCCACAACTGTCCAACCTTCGGGCAAAACATACTCACCTATGCGCCTATCAAGAACAAGTTGATAGCAAGCAGCTTGCACCAATGGGGGGGCTGCATTGAGCTCATCTAAAAAAACAACGCCCAATTCTGTAGAATTTTGTTTTGGCAAAAAAGCGGGAGGACACCAAACAGCCTCACCTTCTGCTGTTACACGTGGAAGACCGCGCAAATCCACAGGGTCCAAAAGAACCGCTCGGATATCTATGAGTTTAAAATTATTATCTTTAGCAACTTGCGCAACAATTTGACTTTTACCTATGCCCGGCGCACCCCACAGAAAAACAGGTTGACGTATTTCTATAAGTGTTTGCAAAGCAGATATTACTTGCAATGGGTTCACATTTTTTCCTTTTTTTAGATTTCACACCGTATTTATGCGTATTGTGCTTTTCGCAATACTATATTAATTGAATTTTGAAGTCAATTTCAATACAATGTATGCCTAACGCATTCATCATTTTTTTATAGTGCTTTTTTTCACATAATTAAAAAGCATGCTCGCGGCAAATCAAGATATTTAAAAGCTTTTAAAGTATTTTAGCGTTATTTTATCTTTAGGCTTGTGTTTATGCAAAGAATCGGTTAATTGTCACTTGTGCATATGCTTTAAACGTCGATAAAAGAGACAAAATTCGTCGAGATTTTGCTACAAAAAAAGCTAAATGCACGTAAAAAAAGGTCTTTTCCGGCTATATTTTATGGCTGGAAACAATAACGGCTCATGGTTGAGGCCGTGATACTTAAAAACCTATTGTGGAGGTATAGCAATGGCTAAACATGCAACCCCCAAGTTGGACCAGCTCGAATCCGGGCCATGGCCCAGCTTTGTGTCCGACATCAAGCTTGAAGCTGAAACTCGGGCCAAAAACCCGAGAGGAATCGATTATCAGATTCCAGTAGAGTGCCCAGAAGACTTGCTTGGCGTTTTGGAACTTTCTTATAATGACGGTGAAACCCACTGGAAACACGGTGGTATCGTGGGTGTATTTGGTTATGGCGGCGGCGTTATTGGTCGTTACTGTGACCAACCTGAGCAATTCCCAGGCGTGGCACACTTCCACACTGTGCGTGTAGCTCAGCCTGCCGGTAAATTCTACACAACCAAGTTCTTACGCGATCTTTGCGATATTTGGGACTTGCGTGGTTCTGGTCTTACCAACATGCACGGTTCTACTGGTGACATCGTTCTTCTTGGAACGCAAACACCACAATTAGAAGAAATCTTCTTTGAACTTACCCACAACATGGACGTTGACCTTGGTGGTTCCGGCTCTAACTTACGTACCCCTGAATCTTGCATGGGTCAAAGCCGCTGTGAATACGCATGTTATAACACACAAGACATGTGTTACCAACTTACCATGGATTACCAAGACGAATTACACCGTCCTGCGTTCCCCTACAAATTTAAATTTAAGTTTGACGGTTGCCCCAATGGTTGCGTAGCTTCCATGGCCCGTTCTGACTTTGCAGTTGTAGGCACTTGGAAAGACGACATCAAAATCGATCAAGAAAAAGTAAAAGCCTATGTTGCTGGCGAAATCGCCCCCAACGCTGGCGCCCACGCCCAAGGCGAATGGGGTGCTTTTAACATCGAAGCTGAAGTTATCAACCTTTGCCCAACAAAGTGCATGAAGTGGGATGGATCTAAACTTTCCATCGACACCGCTGAATGTGTACGTTGTATGCACTGCATAAACACCATGCCTCAAGCTCTTCGCATTGGTGATGAGCGCGGCGCATCTATCCTTTGCGGCGCGAAAGCTCCCGTAGTTTATGGTGCTCAAATGGGTTCTTTGCTTGTTCCTTTCATTGAAGCCGAAGCCCCTTATGATGAAGTTAAAGAAGTCATCGAAAA
>CAYJGS010000100.1:0-7907 GCA_964369505.1 uncultured Desulfovibrionaceae bacterium
GCGTGTAATTGTAAAGCGTCGGACAAATGTTCCAAAGCTTTTACACCGCCAACGCTATTACCCAAGTCGTCAAGAGCTGGTCCATACACGGCAATGCCCATTTGCTTGCCTGTGCAAGCAATAATGCCGCCACCTACGCCGCTTTTAGATGGCATGCCAACTTTTACTGCAAAAGCGCCTGAACCGTCATATAAGCCACATGTAAACATAATGGTTTTTACTATGCGCACAATACTAGGGTCTATAATTTGCTCTTTACTCGCAAAATCTACCCCATTATGAGAAAGCAATAAGGCAAAATTGGCTAGAGCTGCGGTAGTCACCTGAATAGAACAAAATTTAAAATACAAATCCACCACGCTTTCGGCATCACGTTCCAGCAAATTTTTACTTTGCATCAGATATGCCAAAGAACGGTTGGTCATGCCTGTTTCTTTTTCCGAATTATACACACTGGCATTAAGACCTATGCCATCGCATTGACAAAATTTACGTATTTTTTGTAAATGTTCCTCAAAGGTATCTTGAATACAACTGGTCACAGCTATGGCGCCGGCATTTATCATGGGATTTAAGGGGATGTGATTTTTTGTTTCAAGCTTAACTATGGAGTTGAAAGCGTCTCCCGTAGGCTCCATACCTACCTTACTAAATACACGATCATATCCCGCTTCTTGCAAGGCCAATATGAGAGCAAATACCTTTGAAATACTTTGCATGGTGAAATACACCTGACAATCGCCCATGGCATACGTTTCTTCTTGTGTTCGCAAACACACACCCAAATGCCCGGGATTTGCTTCGGCAAGTTGCGGTATATATGTGGCAACTTTCCCCGTATGGAGAAAGCCTCTGGCATAATCATACGCATCGTGCACGGATTTTTCTAATAAAGAGACTGTAGCCAATGTATTCACCCTTTATAACATTTTTTGGCTTTAATAAACTGCCCCAACAACGTAAACATATTGTTGGGGCAGCTTGTTATCTGCCTGTTGAAAGCTTGTTTCTAACAAAACATTTTTTGAACAGACTAAACTCTTCGTCATTGTCAAGCTGTTCAAAAAGAACAGCATGCCACAGGATGTGGCAAGCCGCGCAGCGGAGCAAGCCAAAGGCAAGCATGAATTTACTTCATGCGCCGCCGACGCTTGCGATAGCTTGTGTGCTACAGGACGTAGCACCAAGCGTTATACTATCTGTTCAAAAAGTACAAGAGGCAAGGAAGATTGCTTTTTTTGAGGAAGCATTGGGCTCTTATGGCCCATGCAACGAACAAAAACGTAATCTGACGATGCAACTTGTACTTTTTCAACAGCTTGTTATACTATTTCTGACTTTATGCCCGCTTTATGCATAGAAACACCATGCATAAAGTATATGGCCATCCACGATGCACAATGGCTTGAAATGCCATGCAAATCATCTGGTGGATACACTTCCATATAGTCAAAGCCCTTAGCACCGGCAAGGCCGCATTCGTGCAGCATCACCGCCATTTCATAACTGGTAAATCCGCACATATCAGCAGGCCCACAAGGGTTAAAGGCCACATCAAGGGCATCGCTGCACACAGTAATGTATATGGCTTTTGTGCCTTTAGATGCTATTTCGATGGCTTTTTTTATGGTATTTTCAATGCCTATTTTTTTTGCCTCAAAAGATGTGATAACCGTAGCGCCCACATCTCTTGCGCTTTTTAAAGCATTATAATGATTTCTTGGTCCGCGAATACCTATGGTAACCAAGTTTTTGGGATCAAAGCCTTCCACATCGTATAGACGGCGGAAAGGCGAACATCTGCCAAATTTTGCGTCACCAAAATTATCCATATTGTCCATATGGGCATCAAAATGGATTATACCTATATTACCGTCATATTTTTCGGCAAATTTTTTGATGAGCGGATAACTTAGCGAATGGTCTCCACCAAAAGTAACGGGTATGCTATCAGCGTCTAAAATGTCGCCTATATAGTCAGAAACACTTTTAAATGTGAAGGCTTCGTCGCCATTTTTTACGGCAGCATCGCCATAATCACAAGCGCTTGCATTATCAAAGGCGTCAAAATCGTATTCGGGCAAATATCCACCATAACGTACAGAACAATTCCGTATGGTTTTTGTGGCATTTTCAACACCCGTAAAACCACCATAGGTGCAGATATTTTCCCAAGGTGCGCCCATTATGGTGAAATCATAGCCTTTAATATCAGCTTTATTTTTTATAACAGGCAAGCCCATAAAAGAGGGAACACCGGAAAACACTTCGGGAATTTCTCTTTCAGGCTCGTAACAAACTGGTTTGTTAATCATAAATATAACCTCAAAACTCACTTAAAATAGAGATATAACACTGCTTGTGCCAAGTACTAAAGAAATAATAAACACAGCAGCACCCAAAATGTTAGATATAGGCGGATTCTTATATTCGCCCATAAGACTTTCTCTGGAAGTAAGGAAAACTACTGTAAACACAATAATGGGCAAGAACACACCATTAACGGCTTGTGCAGTAAGAATAATAAAGATGGGGTTAAAGCCTGTGGCAGAAACCAAGATACCCACAACAATAACAGCTATATTGGTAAAGAAAAATCTTTTATCAGACTTATCCATCTTCCAACCAAAGAAACCGGCCAATACATACGATACACCCAAGGGGGTGATTACAGCAGAAGAAACACCGGCTGCGATAAGCCCAAGACTTAAAAAGGGCACAGCAAAGCTACCGAGCATGGGCTCAAGTTGTTTGGCCATATCGCCTGCAGATTTTACTTCCATACCTTGCATAACAGCTGCTGCTGTAATCATAACAGCACCGGTGATAATACCGCCGATTACCATGGAAACGATAACGTCAAACTTTGCAAAAGGAAAATGCTCAGGCTTTGTCCATGTTTTTCTGGCGCTTGTGGCGTGAATAAACATGTTATAAGGCACAACAGTGGTACCGATTAAGGCCACACAAGTCATGAGTGAACCGTCAGGAATAGAAGGCACAACGCCACTTACAATATCGCCAAGGCTTGGGTGCACCATAAAAGCCGACACCACAAACACAAAAGCCATAATACTTACACATACGGCAAGCAGTTTTTCTAAGCTCTTAATGGCATCACCAATATTCACAAGTATGAGAATACAAACGCCCCAAATGGGTCCAATGATATTGGTGGGAATGCCCGTAAGTTGTGATACGCCTGCAGCTGCCCCTGTTAAGTCACTGCCCATGTAGGCCACACCACCCAAAACAATGGCGGCAGAAACAAGCGACACCATAAACCATTTTATGACAGGCTTATCTTTGAGTTCGTCTATCAAAGCTTCTGAAAGACCTTTTTGGGTAACAATGCCAAGTCTGGCGCTCATTTCTTGCATAACAATAACGGCGATTACCGAAAATACCACTGTCCAAAGCAAAGCAAATCCATACCCTGCTCCAGCCCTTGTGGCGCTGGTGATGGTACCAGGCCCGATAAAGGATCCCACAATTAAAATCCCGGGGCCAAGATGACTCAATTTTTCCTTCAGCGTGTACGACTTCATTCTTTTCTCACTCCTTGTAAAAAGCTTATCGTTCAGCATTATCAAACAACAATTCTTGCCTACCCAAAAAAAATGTCTGCGTCAAGCGCTTTTTGACATTATCTTACAAGATTTGACAATATCGAACATTCGCTCTATACATACTGCAGGAGGCATATTATGTCTGACACCACAGGAAAAAATATTCAATCCGTACAAAGAGCCATTGACATATTAAATTGCTTTAACGAAAACACCACACAACTCACACTTTCTGACATAAGTGAGGCTCTTGACTTAAACAAAAGCACGGTGCACGGCATATTAAGCACCCTTAAAAATAACGGATACTTATGGCAATCTCGCTCGGGAAAATATTTGCTTGGCCCAAGTCTGCTCAGTAAATATATTTTTGCAGACGACTCCAGAAAAGCTCTCATAGTGCACAATGCCAAATCTCACATGGAGTTTTTGGTAAAAAAATACAAATATTCAGTTAAGCTCTATTATCTTAATGAGGGAACCCCTAATTATATCTATCATATATCTTCTGTTAATTCCACATACACATTCGACAGCGACTTTGGAAATCACCCGCTGTATTGCTCAGCCACGGGCAAGCTTGCCCTTTCTACCATGAGCGAAGAGCAAGTTATGGCGTATTTAAAAATAAACCCCCTTAAAGAGATATCGTCGTACACCATAACAGACAAAGACGCGTTGCTAGCCGAGCTTAAAAACATTCGCAAAAACACTTTTTCAAAAGAAGCCCAAGAACTTTTGGAAGGTATTTCGGCCGTATCTGTGCCCATCATCATCAATCAAACCTGCATTGCGGCCATAAGCATTACTGGCACATCTTTTCACATAGATAAAGATACAGACAATATTATTAAAGATCTTCAAGAACAAACTCAAATTATTTCTGACCGTATGACAGATATGGGTTTTCAATAAAAAAATTTTACCCCTGCGAATTAAAGGAGAATTTTATGTCATCTGTGGCCAAAAAACGTGTTGCCCTTATCATTCCCAACACCGACATTATATTGGAACAAGACCTGCACACGCATTTGAGTGAAGAATATTCTGTGCATGTGTGCCGCATGTATTTAGAAGATGTTTCAGAAGATGCCGAAATACGCATGGTCGACGAAGAACTTCCCAAAGCCTTAGAATTATTAAAAGGGGTTACAGATTTCCATTGTGCTATTTTTGGTTGCACATCAGCTTCTGTTGCCGGAGGCTTTCACCGCATGGAAGCCATTGAAAAGCAGATTTCAGACGCATTACATTGCAAAAGCATTACGGCATTTGGAGCTGTGCTCAAAGCTTTACAAAAAAGACAAGCAAAAAATATTGCCCTTTTTACACCATATACCGATGCAGTCACAGCTTTTATGAACACATCCCTTAGCCATTTTGGCTATACCGTATGTTACCAAAAGGGCATGGGCTTGTTAGCCGACACCGATATATTGCAAGTGCCAAGCGACACCGTGTATAATTTTGTGGCAGGCGCCAAAGAAGCCATACCAAATGAAGCCGATGTGTGCTTTGCTTCGTGCACAAACTTCCAAGCCACCGATAATCTCGACCGCCTAAGCAAAGCATTGCAAATGCCATGCATCAGCTCCAACGGTTCCATTATCGAGTTTGTATTGGATCTAAAGTAAAAACAAATGCATTTTGCCGTGTCCGCGTTATGCATCATTGCAAATATATATTTTGTTTTTTTAATTATTTTCTGTAGTAATATCCAAGGGGCTTTTAAAATTTTTCTTTTTATGTGCACAAATATAAAAAAACAGCTCATTATATTGACACGCTATTTTTTTTTAGCTACCATAACGAAGAACGGGGTCGTTGTGACCTTGTGACTAATCACTTATAACGCCACATACATCGAGGAGGCGAAGAATGAGTCTCAACAGGCGTGATTTTGTTAAACTTTGCACAGGAACCGTAGCTGGATTTGGGATTTCCCAAATGTTTCACCCTGCGGTAAACGAAGCTCTTGCCGCATCACTTGGCGGAGATCGTCCTTCTGTGTTTTGGATCCAGGGACAAGGATGTACGGGATGTTCCGTCTCCTTGCTTGACAGTGCCAACCCTGGCATTGCCGATGTTTTATTAAAAGTTATCAGCCTCGAATTCCACCCAACTGTTATGGGTGCTGAAGGCGAGCAAGCCATTGAATTTATGCGCAGTGTTGCCAAAGAAAGAAAAGGCAACTACTTTGTAGTTGTTGAAGGTGCTATTCCCACCGAAGCTGACGGCAAATACTGTATCGTTGGTGAAACCATGAAAGATGGTCACCACGAAGAAATTACCATGGTTGACCTTGTAAAAGAACTAGCCCCCGGTGCTGCTGCCATGTTGGCAGTGGGTACTTGCGCAGCTTATGGTGGCATTCCTGCTGCTCAAGGCTCTGAAACAGGCGCACAAGGTGTTAGTGCTTTCTTACAGGCTAACAAAATCGCTACTCCAGTAGTCAACATTTCTGGTTGCCCACCGCAGCCTGATTGGATTGTTGGCACCGTGCTTTTGGCTCTTGATATGATCAAAAAGCATGGACTTGCTGCTGGTCTTGGCGAAGTTGTGAAAGCTCTTGACTCTGAAGGTCGTCCAATTCCATTCTTTGGTGAAAATGTGCACGAAAATTGCCCATTCTTGCCCGCGTATGACGAAGGAACCATGAGCGCTACTTTCACCGACAAAAAGGGCTGTCGCTATGACCTTGGCTGTAAAGGACCTCAGGCTAACTGTGACTCCTTTAAGCGCATGTGGAACGGTGTTAACTGGTGTGTGGCCAATGCCACTTGCATAGGCTGTACCGAGTCTGGTTTCCCAGACGACATGTCACCATTCTACTCTAACTAAGGTTGTCTGGTTCACTAATGTGAACTCGCATCAAGGAGGCATATATGGCTAAAACAACCATAGCCATCGATCCTGTCACCCGAATTGAAGGCCACCTCAAGGCCGAAGTGGTGGTAGAGAACGGAAAGGTCGTAGACGCACGCGTTTTTGGCGGCATGTACCGCGGTTTTGAAACCATACTCAAAGGACGCGATCCTCGCGACGCTACACAAATTGTACAGCGTATTTGTGGTGTTTGTCCCACATCTCACGCCATGGCATCTGCTGGTGCCCAAGATAATGCATTTAAGGTAAAAGTAACCAACAATGGTCGCCTTACCCGCAATCTCATTCTTGGCGCTAACTATTTGCAATCGCATATTTTACACTTTTATCATCTGGCAGCTCTTGACTATGTTAATGGCCCAGATACAGCCCCATTCCAACCCCGTATGGCAAAACCTGATTTCCGCTTGCCGGAAGCAGCAAACAAAATGGGTGTTGACCAATACTTAGAAGCTCTTGAAGCTCGTCGCATTGCCCACCAAATGGTAGCCCTTTTTGGTGGCAGAATGCCGCACGTTCACGGTATTGTTCCTGGTGGCGCCACAGAAATCCCAACAAAAGAAGCATTGACTGAATATGCAGCTCGCTTCAAAGTGGTTAAAGACTTTGTCTTTAATAAGTATCTTCCTCTTACTTACACAGTGGGCTCCATATACAAAGACCTCTTTAAGCAAGGCCAAGGCCACATGAACTGCACATGCTTTGGTGTGTTCCAGTTAGATGGTGATGCCAAGAGCTTCTTGTTAAAGCCAGGCGTCTTTATTGACGGCAAAGACTTGCCCTTTGACCCCAAAAAGGTCACTGAAGATGTTAAGTACTCTTTCTTTGACCAAGAGACCAGCGGTAAGAACTTCATGGAAGCTTCTACCAAACCTGATCCAGACAAAAAAGGCGCTTACAGCTTTGTTAAAGCTCCTCGCTACAATGGCAAACCCGTTGAAGTGGGTCCTGCGGCTCGCATGTGGGTTACCAACCCACCTCTTTCGGCTGTGGGTCGCAAAATGCTTAAAGACCTCTTTGGCATTGATGCGAAAAACTTCCGTGACCTTGGAAAAGAAACTGTCTTCTCCATCATGGGTCGCCACGTTGCTCGCGCCGAAGAAACAGCACTTATTGCTGACCAAGTGGAAAAATGGCTTAAAGAAATTAAGCCAGGGGATGAAACTTGGACCAAGTTTGAAATTCCTACCACCGCCGAAGGCTATGCTTGCGCAGAAGCCCCCCGCGGTTCTTTGATCCACTACTTAAAAGTTGCTGATAAAGTCATTGACAACTATCAAATCGTTTCCGCTACCATTTGGAACTGTTGCCCACGCGATGACGAAGGTGTGCGCGGTCCTGTGGAACAAGCTCTCATCGGTGTAGAAGTACCTGATGTAGAAAATCCGGTAAACGTCGGGCGCCTTATTCGCGCCTTTGATCCATGACTTGGCTGTGCCGTGCACGTGTTGC
>CAYJGS010000101.1:0-7888 GCA_964369505.1 uncultured Desulfovibrionaceae bacterium
AAGACTAAGAGTGCCGGCCAAGGCAATGGTGCCAAAAATATTTAAGATGTGGCATTTTTTTAAAACGGCCTTGTATCGATTAATGAGGTTATTTAAGGCATTTTTACTTTGCATGTTTTTTCCTTTTTAAGCGTGAAATTGCAATGGCTATAGTGTGTACAATGTGACGAGTGTAGAACGCGCGTTGTAAAAAAAGTTTTGCTGTAACTATAGGATTTTTATATGATGGTCAAGAAATAAGTAAGAGGTAAAGCGCGATGGCGCTTTTTTTATTCCTTTAAAACGGAACATAACAGACATTCCATGCCTTTCAATAAGTACATACAGGGTGCGCTATCACAAGTTTGCATGCGAAGCACAAGCCCCTCATTCCCAAGAGCAGGGAGCGTTACCACTGCATGACGCACAACGAACTGTTTTTATTTGTCATCACGAGGAATGGCGCTGCAAGGCTTATGTTCAAAGATAGGCTTTTCTAGCGCATTTTTGCGGCAATCCATCTTCAAAATTTTGCCCGAAGGAAATTCCCATTCATACCCTTTTAAAAGGCATGGATTGCCGCGTCGCTCCGCTCCTCGCAATGACAATGAAAACAATATCTTGAATGAAAAAATTGGTGGTTACGAGCTTCGTGTCACAGTCTTTGAAAGGCAGAGATACCCTTCATACGAAGCACTGCCCCTCTACCTTAGGGTAAGAAACGATACCACGATTTTACATACAACGAACTGTTTTTATTTGTCATCACGAGGAATGGCGCTGCAAGGCTTCTGTTCAACGACAAACCTATTAGCGCCATGACGTGGTGATCCATGCCTTTTAAGCTGTGATGAAGGGGGGCTCTATAAAAGATTTAAAGGCATGGATTGTATTGTCTGCAACAAGCTCCATACGGAGCAGTGCAGACTGGATTACACCCTAAAGGGCATAAACCACGTCAATTCGCTCCGCTCTTTCCTCGTAATGACGATGGAAGGCAGTGCTTTGCATGAAAAATAGGTGGTTACGAGCTTTGTATCAAAATCGTAGAAAGGTATGGATTGCACCCTAAAGGGCATAAACCACGCTACCTATTCTTTATCCGCTCAAGACGTCGCAGAGCGCGCACAAGTCACTTGCTTACTCATACATTTTTTGCGCCGCCATAAGCGGATAAATCTTGCGCTTTCAAAATAAGTTTTGTATATTTTCTGTGCCCTTAAGATGTTTGGTACCCTAAGGTATTATCATATAAAGAGCTATTAGTATTATTTTTGTATACCTTTTTTTGTGGTTCTTAAAAAGAACCACCAAGTGCTGACTTTAGTCAGCACGATCGATAAATCAAGAGTAGGCGCAATTTACTTGCGCCGTTAAGTGATTGATTTTCGTGCCTTTCCACCAAGACAGCTTTACTGTCTTAGGTGGCGCAAACACCCGCAAGGGGGTTTGTCATCAAACTGAGGTTCATAAGAAGAACCATAAGGAGTTTTGCATGCCAAGTCCTATTCTTGAAAAAGAATCTCTTATTCCAGGACAAACAAGCAAATTGGTTATTGATGCGCCGCATATTGCCAAAAAAGCTGAACCTGGACACTTTGTCATCTTGCGTATGACAGAAAAAGGCGAACGTATCCCCCTAACCATTGCCGATGTGGACGCTGAAGCAGGTACCATTACCATAGTTTATCTTGTGCTTGGTAAGTCAACAGCCGAGCTTGAAGCCTTAAAAGCCGGCGATTCTATTTTGGATGTGTGCGGCCCTCTTGGAAAGCCAACACACATTGAAGAAGAAAGCACAGTTATCTGTGTGGGTGGTGGAACAGGCATTGCAGCCATGCACCACATTGCTAAAGGGAACAAGAAGAGAGGCAATAAAGTTATAGCCATTATTGGTGCGCGTAACAAAGACCTTTTGCTTTTTGAAAAGGAATTGGCCTCTTTTGCCGACGAACTTATTGTTACCACCGACGACGGCAGCTATGGGCGCCAAGGCCTTGTGACCAACGTATTGATTGAAATATTAGAAAAAGACAAGAATATTGGTGAAGTGGTGGCTGTGGGGCCTGTGCCCATGATGGCGGCTGTTTCTAATACCACAAAACCTTACAATGTGCGCACCACTGTGAGCCTTAACCCCATTATGGTGGATGGCATTGGTATGTGCGGTGCTTGTCGTGTTACTGTGGACGGTAAAACAAAATTTGCTTGTGTGGACGGCCCAGAATTTGACGGGCACCAAGTGGATTTTGATGAATTGCGTCGCCGATTAAATGCTTTTGCACAACAAGAAAAAGACTCTTTTTACCAATATAGGTGTACTTGCCATGGCTAATACAGAAGATACCAAGAAAAAAGCGGAAAAGAAACCCAAGACCCCACGCACCCCCATGCCCTGCCAACCGGCATATGTGCGCAAAAGAAACTTCGACGAAGTTGCCCTTGGCTATTCACGCGAAATGGCCATGCAAGAAGCTTCTCGCTGTATTCAATGTAAAAAACCAAAATGTGTTGCCGGTTGCCCTGTGGAAGTGCATATACCTGAATTTATAGCATCTGTTGCTCGTGGCGACATGGACTCGGCATATCGCATTATCAAAAGCACCAATAGCTTACCTGCCGTTTGTGGCCGTGTATGCCCCCAAGAAGTACAGTGCGAAGGCAATTGCATACTTGGGGTAAAGGGTGAACCTGTGGCCATTGGCCGCCTTGAGCGCTATGTGGCAGACACGTATATAGCCACCTCTGCTTGCGAACAAGTGACGGGCACCAATGCTTGCGCCTTTCCTGTGCCCGGTGTAAAAGTGGCTTGTTTGGGTTCTGGCCCTGCTTCGCTTACCGTAGCGGGAACTCTTGCCGCTCAGGGAATTCAAGTGGACGTATACGAAGCCTTGCATGAGCCGGGTGGTGTGCTTGTATATGGTATTCCTTCTTTCCGTTTGCCCAAGGATGTGGTGCATACAGAAATTGAAGGTTTGCATCTTACCGGCGTAAATTTCCACAATAACTGGGTAGGTGGTCGTACCATCACCATTGATGACTTAAAAGAACAAGGCTATGACGCCATATTCATTGGTGTGGGTGCAGGGCTTCCCATGTTTTTAAATATCCCCGGTGAAAACTTTGTGGGAGTATTTTCTGCCAACGAATATTTAACCCGCGCTAACTTAGGCCATGCGCATAAATTCCCCGCAACAGACACACCCTACTTCCCCGGTAGACATGTAACTGTTTTTGGTGCCGGCAACGTGGCCATGGACGCCGCACGCACAGCTTTGCGTATGGGTGCTGAAGATGTGCGCATTGTATATCGCCGTACTCGCGACGAAATGCCAGCTCGCCATGAAGAAATAGAACACGCTGAAGAAGAAGGCGTAAAGCTTGAACTTTTGGCCTCGCCATTGGAATTCCTTGCCGATGCTAAAATGAATTTAAAGTCCGTTATGTTGCAACGCATGGAATTGGGCGAACCGGACGCTTCCGGCCGTCGCAAGCCTCAGCCCATTAAATACGATATCTATGAATTAGAAACAGACTTAGCCATTGTTGCCCTTGGCACACAAGCCAATCCTATTTTGCTTGAAGCTACTCCCGGTCTTGAGCTCAATAAATGGGGCTATATTGTTGTTAACGAAGAAACGGGCGAAACTTCCATACCCAATGTGTTTGCGGGCGGTGACATTGTTACCGGTGCGGCCACGGTTATTTTGGCCATGGGTGCCGGAAAACGTGCTGCGCGTGAAATTGCCAAGCGTTTGTTAAAGTAGTATGCTTTATTAAATATTCATTGTAACAGCCTGTTGGGAAAAACATACAACAGGCTGTTACAAACTAATAATTTGTGAAAAATTAAACACGGTGCCATGCGAAATTATTTGCAAATTGCCTTCTTAGTCATAGGCACACTGACCATTCTTGAGTTTGTTTTTTTAAGGGGTATGTTTACATGGCTTATGGCAGCAGCAGGAACCATAGGCATTGGCATTTTAAACATAATCTCAAGTATAGCGCATAAAGAATGGATGATGGCTTATTTTTATGCACTGTCAACCTTTGCTCTTTGCATGGGATATTTTACCCTTGCCTAAAAAAATAATTACGCATATTTGAGGACTGTATGGAAAGATTACCTTGGCCGGAATACTTTATTAATATCACCTATATGGTGGCTGAACGCAGCACATGCACACGTCGTAAGGTGGGTGCCATTGCCGTTAAGGATAAACGTATCTTAGCCACAGGTTATAATGGCGCCCCGCAAGATGTGCGCCATTGCCTTGATGTGGGATGTTTGCGCGAGCAAATGAACATCCCTTCGGGGCAAAGGCACGAAATTTGCCGCGGCATACATGCTGAGCAAAATGTTATTATCCAAGCGGCTGTGCACGGAGTAAACCTTAGCGGTGCCGAAATATATTGCACCACTTTTCCTTGTTCCCTTTGCAGCAAAATGCTCATAAACTGTGGCATTTCACACATATATTATGTAGAACATTATCCCGATGCACTGGGACTTGAAATGCTTAAAGAAGCTGGAATTGGCATTACGCAAGTGCCAGGCCCAGAAGGAAAGGTATAGCTTTATGGAGCAAAATTTTTCTCGACCAATGCGCTATGCTGTGGAATTGGCCAGACGCGGAAGATTTGCCGTATCCCCCAATCCTATGGTGGGGGCTGTGCTTATGCGCAAAGGGCATATTGTGGCCGAAGGCTGGCATGAAAAATATGGTGAAGCTCATGCCGAAGTAAATTGCCTTAAACACGCGCAAGAAAAAGGCATTGACACCAAAGGATGCACACTCATCGTGACACTTGAGCCTTGCAAACACCATGGGAAAACACCACCTTGCGTGGATGCCATCGAAAAAGCCGGCATTGAGCATGTGGTTATAGGCTCACCCGACCCCACAAGCGAAGCCGGGGGGGGTGCAGAAATTTTGCGCCAGCAAGGTATTATGGTTACAGAAGGCGTGGAACGCGCCCTGTGCGATGACCTTTTGGCAGATTTTTTAGTATTAAAAAACACAAGTCGGCCCTATGTTATATTAAAAATGGCTTCTACCTTAGACGGGCGCATTGCCACGCGCACAGGGCATTCCTCATGGATAAGCTGTCCTGTTTCGCGCCAAAGGGTGCAAACATTGCGTAGGCATATTGCCCATGTAGGAGGAGCTGTGCTCATAGGTGGTGGCACGTTTAGACTTGATAATCCAAGACTTACAGTTCGCTATGAAGAATTGGACGAATATAGCCAAGAAGACGCGCAACCTTTAGCTTGTGTTGTGTCTTCACGCATTGTGACCAATGCTCTTGGGCACCATCTTATCAAAGACCGCCCTACCCAAACTATTTTTTATACATCGCCGGCGGGGGCTGCCTCGCCCACAGCAAAAGATTTGGAAAAAGTGGGGGTTAAAGTATGGTCTGAAAGCCCTTCTGCTAATAATCTCCCACCCTTAGGAACTTTGCTCGAACGCTTGCGTAGCGAAATGCACTGCCCTTATGTGTTGTGTGAAGGCGGCGGCAAGCTTGCTTTAAGCCTTTTAGAACAAGGCCTTGTGGATGAATTTCGCCTGTTCTTGGCACCTGCCATATTGGGCGACAATGACGCAAAGCCCATTTTTGACGGCAGAAGCCCTTTGCACATGAGCGAAGCCCTTTCCATGCGCATAACAGATTTTGCCATGTGTGGTGATGATGTACACATTACTTTGAGGCCAAAACCATGTTCACCGGATTAATCCACGGGCAAGGGCAGATTGTGTCCTTGCAAAACAGTGGGGAAGAAATGCGCCTTAAGGTGCAAAGCCTCTTTACCCTGGATTCCATTATACTTGGAGAATCCATTGCCGTTAATGGGGTATGTCTTACTGTAGAAAAAACAAGCCCTAATACTTTTGAAGCCTATGCTTCTGCAGAAACTGTACAACGCACCAACTTGGGGCTTTTGCGCCAAGGTTTGCGGGTAAATCTTGAGCGCGCTTTGGCTGTGGGCGATAGGCTTGGCGGACATATAGTCAGTGGGCATGTGGATTGCCTTGGCTCGGTGGTCAGCGTGGAAGAGCGCGGCCAATCGCGCTGCATACGTATAGAATTCCCCAAAGAATACAGCCCAGAAATTATTGCCAAGGGCTCTGTAACCCTTGACGGCATAAGCCTTACAGTCAATACTTGCGGCCTTGGTTTTTTAGAGGTAAATGTCATACCCGAAACATGGTCTGTAACCACAGTGGGCCAATGGACCAATGGCACGCGCGTCAATGTAGAAACAGACATTATTGGTAAATACGTGCGCCATATGCTAAACCCTTGGATGCAAAATGTGACAAACTCACAAGAACCAAGCACAAGCAAAGTCACAGAAAATTTATTGCAAAAGCACGGTTTTTTATAAAATCAAATGCTTGCTACATGCGTACATGTTACTATAAAAATATAATAATAGCTTAAACATAAAAGGATATTTTAATGCCCCTTTGCACCATTGAAGAAGCCATTGAAGAAATACGCCAAGGCAAAATGATCATTCTTGTGGATGATGAAGACCGCGAAAACGAAGGCGACCTTACCATTGCCGCCGAACACGTTACCCCAGAAATCATTAACTTTATGGCTAAATATGGCCGTGGACTCATTTGCTTGCCTTTAAGTGGTGAGTTGTGCGAAAAATTAGATCTCCCCCTCATGGCCAAACGCAATGGTTCGAAATTCGGCACAAATTTCACCGTTTCCATCGAGGCAAGACATGGCGTTACCACCGGTATTTCGGCCAAAGACCGCGCCACCACCATCTTGGCAGCTGTGGCTGACGAAGCTCGCCCTGAAGATATTGTAAGCCCGGGGCACATATTTCCCTTGCGCGCACGACAAGGCGGTGTGCTTGTGCGCGCCGGACAAACCGAAGGCGGCGTTGACTTAGCAAGCCTTGCCGGATGCAAGGAAGCGGCGGTTATTTGCGAAATAATGAAAGACGACGGCGAAATGGCCCGTATGCCTGAATTAGAAGTTTTTGCGGCAGAACATGGCCTTAAAATTGCCGCCGTCAAAGACCTTATCCGCTATCGCATGCAGCGCGGGCAAGTGTCGGTGAAAAGAGCCGGAACGGCACATTTACCCACTATTTTTGGTGATTTTAATGTCATTGCCTATGAAAGCGACACTGACCTTGGAACACACCTTGCGCTTGTAAAAGGCGATATATCAGGCGAAGAACCCGTTCTTGTGCGTGTGCACAGCGAATGCTTAACCGGCGATGCCTTGGGTTCTTTGCGCTGCGATTGTCGTGGGCAATTGGGTGCATCACTACGTCAAATTGAAAAAGAAGGGCGCGGCGTTGTTCTCTACATGCGTCAAGAAGGGCGCGGCATTGGCCTTGCCAATAAAATCAAAGCTTATGCCCTGCAAGACGAAGGCTACGACACCGTAGAAGCCAATGAAAAATTGGGTTTTGCGCCGGACTTGCGTGACTATGGTACAGGAGCACAAATTCTTGTGGACCTTGGCATTAAAAAAATGCGCATGATGACCAATAATCCTAAGAAAATTGTGGGACTTGAAGGCTATGGCATTGAAATTGTCGAGCGTGTATCCATTGAAGTTGCCACTTGCCCAGATAGCGAAGCCTATATGAAGGCCAAAAAAGACAAGATGGGGCATATACTTACCAAATGCCGCTAGCATTTTTGACTCTCTAAGCCCTTTGCGCAATCCATTACGCAAAGGGCTTTTATAAAATTCTATAGTAATTTCAACTTAAAGTACTATAGCGAAAGCTCTGCACAATTATTTTTACATATAAATTTATTGTTAACATTTGAAAAGTTGTTTTAACATAAAAATTTACTGTGCAGAGGCCTCATAGCTGAGCAACGACAATTGCTTTTCAACCACACTAAAGCTTTCTCTTTCA
>CAYJGS010000102.1:0-7811 GCA_964369505.1 uncultured Desulfovibrionaceae bacterium
GCAATGACAAATTATTACATTTCAATTGCGAACGTAGCGACGCAATCCATGCCTTTTACGTCAGAAAGGCGTAATTAGTCGAACATGAAAAACGCATTTCCAATGCATTTTTCTAAAGGCACGCTCACTCCAAATCCCCCTAAAGGGGACGCCAGAAGTAAATTCTGGCTTATTTTACGTGGCGCGAAATTTTTCTTACAGAAAAATTTCCTTAGTCGAGCCTTGAAAAACAAGTGTGTTAATGCCGTAAAAATGCCCAAAAGTCGCATTACATGCTTGGTTTCTGGCATTTTTTCTGTAGCCACTTTTATGTTTTACATCCGCAATTATACATGGTTGCATAGTTTTTCAGGCTCAACTAATTATAAATAAAAACTATACATTTTTTATTATACAATGTGTTTGTGCAGCTGCCTTTTATGTCGTGATGCAATGCTAGCCAGTTTTTACATATGTATTGCGCGCTTTATACTGTTCCATTAATAAAAATGGAATGAGTATATATATACCCAAAATAGCAATAATTCCAGATTGTATGAGTACATTTTTATAAGCGTGTTTATGATACATAATGGCGTATGCTATTGCAAGAAGTACATTAAAGAAAAGCCCAAAGCCAAAGTATAATGGGCTGAGCGCAACATGCCATTGTCCTTTATTACTGTGCAAATCTTTAAAAGAAAGACTAAAAGGAAACAGTGCATGTGCGATTTGAGAAATAGTTGTATCTTTGCTTCTGCTCATTTGATGTGTAAAACTGTGTAAGCCAATAAGTGTTGCCGGCAAATTTTCTGCATTGGCAAAAGCATGAGCATGAATATGGGTATTGTCTGAATACACTGCCGTTATAAATAATGGATCCATGATCAATTTAAAATCCATACCGGCTGAAACATATTCTGGCGTTGGAATGTGTGTTAGCTTAAAGTCTTTTTCATGCAAAAGATACATGCGTTCTTTTGTATCTAAAACAAGCCCTAAATATTTACGATCTTTAGCTTCTGCAATGACAATTTTTTGTGGCACAACACCTTCGGGAAAAGGTATTGCAGCGACTTCAAGCTTATTATCGCGGCGCAAAATATGGAAGGTTTTACCGGCAGAATCCACTACAAATAGACCACCTTCATAGGGTTTAAACGTGGTGAAATTGCTCCAAACACCTTTGGCAGGAAAGGCAAATCCTTTATCCTGCAGAGCTTTTGTGTATATTTCTGTTTGTTTTATATCTAGGCTATTTAAGTCACTGTCTATGAATTGAAAAGAATTACCGCTAAAACGGACACGGTCTGCAGGTAAAACGAGAGCAACCTGCCCGGGGTTCGCGTCGATTAATGGGTAAATAGCTTCTTTGTACACATTGTTATCTAACAATCTGGCTGGCATTTCAAGCACACGTCTTTCTTTTTGAATGGCAACACTGTCAAAGGTTTTACCGTGTAGTTCCATGGGCAAAAGTTTTCGTAAATCCATATTTCTGTAGTAAATAAAAGGTATTTTGGCTTCAAATTCATTACGAGTAAAATACACGTTTTCTTCGTTTTTATATACTACGTCGGAGTGATGATTTTCTGATTTTTCTTCAGCTTTAAGATCGCGCTCAAGAATTTGTTCAGTATAAATCATATTGTTGTCTACGGGGCTATAAAACATATGTGTTTTATCAACTACTTTTACAAAAAGTAATGCGTAAAACATAGGAAATACCCATGCAAAAAAGCATATACTTAATATGTACATGCATATGCCAGCTAAGCGTGTTTTCATGCTACCCACCTATTTCTATAGTCATCTGCAGAAAGAGCAATGCTATAAAACATAATTGGAATCAGTAAAATAAAATATGGTAAAATATCGACATAGAATCCGGCATTTGTATAAAGAAACAAAGGAATGCAAAGTCCAAGGCAAACAATGGCGGCAAGAGCCTTGCGTTTTGGTTGTGGTTCAAGCAACACAAACGCACCACCAAGGTACACATAAAAACCAGCAATAAACCACGGTAAAGTGGTAATGAGTGCCGATATGCCCACTTCTGTCGGATAATAATATACTATGCTTGCGTAAAGAATGAGCGCATCGCAAGCAAAAATGGCCGTTAGAAAAGCCATGCCAAAAAGTGTGTGTAATAAAACTATGAGGCTTGAGTCGCAAGGTGCGTGCAAGGCAATGCGTATTCTGCCGTCGCGCATTTCTTGTAACAACTGAAAAATACAATAGATAATTGCAGTTATAAAGGGAATAAACATAAGGTCATCATAAGGAATCTGCCCTAAATTTATTGTTCTGTACCAAACAACTTCAGAATGGTCTTGTATGAACAAACGGCGAAGAACAATAAAGTTCCAAGCCATATACAGCATATTTGCTGCAAAGAGTAAAAGCATCATATATCGTGTTTTGATGATTTCTTTGTAAAAAATAGCAGATAGTGCTGCAGATATACGCATTTAATACCTCCCCGTAAAACCAATAAAAGCATCTTCCATGTTCATGCTTTTTTGCTCAATGTGTAATGAATTTAGGGAATATTTTTGTATCGTTTCTTTTCTTTTGTCTTCATGGGCATAAAAGAATATTTCTATAAAATCTTTATGCCATTCGGCATTAACAAGAATATCTTCAGGTATGTTTTTTAGAGTTGTTTCCAGCTCTGCGGTATTTTCTGGGCGAGGCATGCGATAGCAAGCAAAGTTAGCCACAAAATCAGCCAATGATGTTTGATGCGCCATTTTATGCCTGCGCATAAAGACTGCATCATCCACAAAGCGTTCCATATCTTGGATAACGTGTGAGGTGATAATGATAGTGTGGTGCCCATCGCGTAAGTTTTCGCACAAATAGTCTATAAAAAGCCGTCGATAACCAGCATCAAGCCCCATTGAATAGTCATCAAGAATGAGCAATTCCGGGTCTTGCGCAAGGGTTAAACCGAGCACTACTTGCGAGCGTTGCCCCTCACTCATATGAGCTATGCGGTGATTTTTGGGAAGACCGAGCAAATCTACCAAATTATAAAAGCGCTCGGGCTTCCACTTGGGGTAGAATTGGCGCGTATACTTTTCAATCTGTTCAATGCTGAAAAATTGATATGCCAAATGCTTTTCAAAAAGTAAGCCCACGCGTGCACGTGTTTGGGGGCGTATTGCAAAAGCTAAATCGCCAAATATGCGGCATTCACCGCTATTGGGACGCAAAAAACCCATAAGAATTTGAATTAAAGTGGTTTTTCCTACTCCATTTTTTCCAAGCAAGGCGCAGACGCGCCCTTTTTTAATGGATAGATTCAAACCATTATAGAGTTCTCGTCTGCCATAATTATGCCGCAAATTTTTGATGCTTACTGGCGCTTCATTCATGGATATACTCTTGGTTTATAAAAAAATTTACCGTATTATGCTTTCGCCCGGAATTTCTACAGAATGGCCGGAGCCACCGTCAAATAAGACGCTAAAATTTTGTTGTGGCCGGGGCAGTATTACTTCACTGTCGGCATTGAGGGTGGCTTCTTGTAATGTGTTGCCAGAATCATCTTTAACCACAATGCGTATACCCGTTGCCGAAGAGCCGTCAGAATACCCGCCTTGGCAGGTAAATGTGCCATCGGCATTGTCAAAGCAATTGAGCAAAGCGCTGTGTGCGTGGGCATTATGTGCATAAATAAAGCTTATCATGCAAAATAAAGAAAAAAATACTATCTTTTTCATAATTAACTCTTATATTTAACTGTATAAAAAATTGGGGAGAAGCAAGCTTCTCCCCAGGTTAGTGACGCGTATTTAAATATTATTTTTTATTGATATCGTGTGCTTGAACCCAAATAACTGCGTCTTGGGAAAGCTCTTTACCTTGGTATTCTTTGTCAGGACCAATACCAAGAGCGGCAAAGCCCCACCAACCGGCTTTGGCTAAACCAAAGGTGAAGATACCGTTTTGGTCGGCAATAACTGTTTGAGTTACAAGAGAGCTATTAGGATAGTTTACAACAGCTGTTTTAGCAAAAGCATTGGCTTTCATGTCTGGGGGAAAGGCCAAATATTCAACTTCTACTTCAGCACCGGGAACAGGCTTGCCACCGGAAAGAACTTGACCTTGGAAAACGTTACCGGCCCAAGTTGCATAAGGCTTAATCATAGGTACTATTTCGCAAGGAAGACCGGCAGGCTCATTCCAAATGGTAGGAGCGCCACCAACGTTTGCGATGAGCTTGGTGATTTGTTGCATGTAGATGTCTTCTTCTTTTTCCATGTAATAGCCGGGAACAACTACAAAAACATAGTCACCAATGGAGCGGATTTCTTTTCTTGGAATCATAGCGGAAAAAGCAGAACCGCTACCTTGTGAAGAAGCCCATTTGATAGGTTTAAGATATTGCTTCAAATCAACTTTTTGAGGAGCGTTTTCGCCACGCTTATAAAGAGCATAGAATTCACTTACGCCACCCATGTCCATCATATGACCAGATTCAGCAGGGTGAGCAAAGGCTATGCGCATATCTAAATCTACAGCCTTTTCCATGGCAGTATCGCCATTGGTATACACCATTTCAAAGTGTGCACTTGCAGGTGCAGCCATAGCAATAGACGCCATAAGGCCTAGGGCAGCAAAAAATTGTTTCTTCATCTAAAAACTCCAGTTGAGTAAGTTTGAGGTTTGTACCATTTGTAATCTGCAGATATTACAATTATACCATAATTATAGGTCGAAACCTATTATTCAACGATTTTGTCACCGGGAACTTCGATGGCGTGGCCTTCACCAGCATCAAGCTGCATGGCGTATTTACCTTCAGGTTTTTTCATGGTGATTTCACTGTTGGCATCAAGAGTTTTGGTTTCAACAACCTTACCTGCGCCGTCTTTTACATGTACTTTTACACCAGACGCTGATGAACCGTCAGAAAATCCGCCTTGGCAAGTAATGGTACCGTCACCATTGTCAAAGCAATCAAAAATGGGGCTATGGGCAAGAGCCATAGAGGGCAATGTCAACAACATTGCAGCAGCCAAAACTAATAAACCTTTTTTCATTTCTTCCTCCGTTTGTATTATTCAAACCTTTGCGACATGTGCATTGGTCTAAAATGGTTAGTTTATTCTAGCTTACTATGAAGCCAAATTTTTAATGGGTTTTAAAACTTTAGATGATTTAGACGCAGCTGAAGGAATAAATCCAAGTATAACAACCACGGCAAAGCATATGCCATAAAAAGTCCACATGGCTTCAGTTCCGTTAAGCCCGAGCATTTTTCCACCACTAAAAACAAATGTTGCCACAATAAGACCGATAGTCATTTGAAATAGAATGGAAAATACCATCCATTTGGTGGATCCTGTTTGACCGCGCACCATCATAGATGCCGGCAAGCACGGTGGATATAGCGACATAAAGAGCATAAGGGCTAAAGCATGAAGAGGAGTGAAGCCATATTTTTCAAAGTTTTCACCTGGCTTTCCGCCTTCAAAACCGTATAAAGCTCCAAGTGTAGCCGCGCTATTTTCTTTGGCAGCAAGGGCAGAAAGCAGGGCAATATTCATGCGCCAATCAAAACCTGCTCCTGCAGTTACTGGCTCAAGGAATCTACCTGCCGCTCCAAGGTAGCTATTTTCAAAGCGTTCTTGGCGGATTTCGCGGCGCAAAGTTTTTCTTTTGCTATCAAGAGTGCGTAAAGCAGTAGCTAATTTTCTGCCGTCCTTACCCTTGCGTAAAGAAATCGCTGCATATACAGGAGAATTTTTTAATGCTGCCTCGTTAACCTTGGTAGCTTCTTCTTGCGAAAGACCACGCTTGTTTGCTCGTAATTCATCTTGAAAACGAATAAGAGGTAAAATGTCGTCCTTAGTAAATGTGTTTGCAAAAGAGGTAGTTTTAACGGCATTCATGAATACGTCTTCGGTCTTTTGCTGCTCTGATGCATAAAAACTTGCGCGCTCGTCAGAAAGACCGGGAAATGATACAAGGGCAAAAACTACCGTGGAAACAGCCACTACAATAGTTAATATTCTTTTGATAAATACCCATATGCGCAAAAAAGTTTCTTGGATAACATTGCGCAAGATAGGCATATGATAGGCCGGTAATTCAATAATAAATGGAGCAGAAGGGCGTCCTTTCAGTAAAGTTAAATTGAGCAATTTGGCAACAATTAAAGCCATCAAAAGGGTGATTGTACCCATAAAAAACATGGTGCTGCCGGCAGTTGCTGCAAAAAATCCACTCACCAGCAAAAGATATAAAGGAACTTTAGCAAGGCAATTCATCATAGGCACCACTAAAATGGTGGTGAAGCGTGCTCGCTCATCAGGAATAGCCTTTGTAGCTACAACACCTGGGATTGCACAACCGCCAACGTATACACCACCAAGAATTAAAGGCAATGTAGATTGTCCGTGTAGGCCATAAGTATGGAATATTTTATCAAGAATAAAGGCTATTCGTGCCAAGTATCCACTGCCTTCCAATATATATACAAAGGAAAACATGAGTAAGAATATAGGAATATAATTTAAAACCGCAGTCATGCTTTTAACAACCCACTCAACCAATGAACGCAAGATTGGGTCTTCCAAAAAACCTTGATGGGGCAAAATAGAACTTATAAATGCTTCAAGACTGCCCCAAACAGGCCAAACTTGGGCAGCAAGGATATTACCATACGTTACTGAAACATGGTAAAAAGCAAAAAGCACAATAAATAAAAATATGGGCCCCATGATGCGATGGCAAACAATGGCGTCGATTTTTTCTGTTAATGTTAAAGGAGCAACACCATCAATTTTTTCAATATGCAGCACCGCATCGCTTATTTGGCGTGCCATTTCATGGCGTGTTGCTGCAATAAATGCCACAGAAGGTGTTGGCAATTCTGAAGCTGCTTGTTTTTTATGGTCTTCAATAAGGGCACTGTTGTTATTTTGAGCGTTATAGATAGCCTCAAGCACAGCACTGTCTTCTTCAAATATTTTTAAGGCAAGCCAGCGTTTTGGGTATCCAAGTTCTTTGCTGGCTTCTTCAAAATTACCGGATAAGGCTTGTATGTGTTTTTCTAATACGCCGTAATTTAATGAAAAGTTATTGATTGCTGGTTCGTTTTTGGTATATTGTCCAATTAATTCTAAAAGCTTTTCTCTGCCTTCTGATTTTGTATTTGTAGCTTGAATAGGTACAACGGGTATACCGAGTTTTTCAGAAAGAAGGTCAACGTCAATTTTGAGCCCACGTCTTTTAGCTACATCCATCATGTTCAGCGCTAAAATAACAGGGCGCTCCATCTCTAAAAGTTGCAACACAAAATAAAGCCCTTTGCCCAAGGTAGAGGCATCAGCAACTGCAATAACAACATCGGGATGTTCTTTTAAAATAAAATCACGGGCAGCTTGTTCTTCTGGTGAGTAAGAGGTGAAGGCATAGGTGCCAGGTAAATCCACCACAGAAATTTTTTGCCCGTCAATGGTACAAGAACCGCCAAGCTTTTCAACGGTAACTCCCGGATAGTTCGCCACATATTGGCGTGCACCGGTAATTAAGTTAAAAAGTGTTGATTTGCCGCAATTGGGTTGCCCTGCAAGGGCCATAAGTTTGTTAGGCATTTTGCGAAACCTCAACGAATTTTGCTTCTGAGCGGCGCAAAGCTACATGATACCCCCCAATGCGCACTTGAATGGGGTCTGTGAGCGGGGCAGTGCGCACAAAATCAATTTTTGTACCCGGGCAAACACCCATATCATACAATCTTTGCCGTAAAGAGCCCTGGACAGAAATCCCTGTTACCAAAAGTACACCGGGAGTGGTAATGTCGTTGAGTGTCATTT
>CAYJGS010000103.1:0-7783 GCA_964369505.1 uncultured Desulfovibrionaceae bacterium
TGGTAATACGCCTTTTGCACGCGAAAATTTTAGCCTTATTATTTACGCTATTATTGTTATTTCCGTATTACCCATCGTTGTGGAAGTAGTAAAAGCTTGGTTACAAAAAGTAAAAAAATAAGCATGCATATTTTCATTTACCAAACAACTGTTTGGCGCGGTGACTCTGCCATCAGAGCAAGGCAAAAAACGTATTGTTTGGCGCAAGGGTATATCTAATTGTTCTTATCACAAAGCCATCGATGTAGTGTCATTATAAGGCTTTTGGGGTCAATGGGTTTTGTTAAATAATCATTGAGTCCCATTTGTATGCCTTTTTCTTTATCTTCTTTCATGGCATTAGCTGTTACGGCAATGATGGGCAATTGGGTGCTGTTGTAAGTTTCTCGTATAATGCCGGTGGCTTGAATTCCATCCATCACGGGCATTTGCATATCCATCAATACTATGTCAAAATTTTCTTTTTGCACTTTTTCCACAGCTATTTTTCCATTATCGGCAAGAGTAATCTCGGCATGAGTTTTTTGGAGCAATTCTTCCATAATGAGCTGATTGATCATATTGTCTTCTACAACCAAAATGCGCTTGCCACTCAAATCTAAGTAACCTGTATCAGAATCTTCGCTTTGCTGTGCTTGTATGGGGTCAGCAGGCTGTAAGAAGAGCAGGATGGTAAATGTTGTGCCTTCGCCCGGTATGCTTTCTACAATAAGTTCACCCTGCATAAGTTCTATAAGGTGCTTACTGATGGTAAGGCCAAGGCCTGTGCCGCCAAAGCGTCTGGTGATGGATGTATCAGCTTGTGCAAAAGGTTTAAAGAGCTGCTCGCCTTGTTCTTTGGAAAAGCCAATGCCGCTGTCTTTCACTTTGATGCAGATGGGCACGGTGTCTGCGGGAGCAAGTTTATTTTCAAAAAGTGATTCTTCGGAAGAAAATGTTAAAGAAACACCACCGTATTCGGTAAATTTTATAGCATTGCCCACAAAATTATTGAGAATTTGCCCAAGGCGCACCGGATCTCCCATGTACAGGGTGTTCATTTGCGGGTCAATATTTACATTCAAAGTCAGGTGTTTATTGGCGGCACTGTCATTATAAATGGTGAGAACTTGATCTCCAAGGTCGCGCAAGTCAAAGTGTACATGCTCAAGTTCTAGCATACCGGCTTCAATTTTTGAAGTATCAAGCACATTGTTGATAATTCCAAGCAAGTTTTTACCGGCAACTTCAATCTTGGCCACATAATCGTTTTTTTTGTGCTCGTTTTCTTTGCTTGTGAGAAAAAGGTGAGCAAGGCCAATAACGGCATTGAGCGGAGTGCGTATTTCATGGCTCATATTAGCTAAGAATTCACTCTTCATACGGTTGGAATCGTCAGCTTTTTTTACCATATTGCGCATGGAATGTACCATAACTTGCAAGGCATTGTATAAGATTCCAAGTTCATCGCTGCGATTAAATTGGTTAAGGTCTTTAATTTTTTCTACATCAAAAGAATCTTTGCGTTTTCCTAAAATAAAATACCAAATTTTTTGGAAAAAAGATAATGTTTTTTCTATGTAGGTTCTTTGGGTAAGGCCAAGATTTAGATCTTTATCCAAAACGCCTTTTGAAACCTGTTCGGCATACTCTACGGCTTTTAACAAGGCATCTACAATATTTTTTACATAAAAATAAATAATAAGAGCCAGAGCTAAAAGGATAAACACAGCAATGCCCAAAGCATTATTGCGTATGGCTTTGCCTGGGGCTGCCATTTCGTCAAGGTCATGCACAGCCACAGCTATCCAATCAGCTTCTGGCAACATATCGTAGTAGGCTATTTTTTCTCTTTTATCTTCGTCAATAAAAGTAATATTGCCTTGGCCGGTAGTCAAAATTTGAAGACCCCATTCAAAATCGTATAACTTTTTATTCAGTACTTTTGAGCTGTCTTTGTGTATAAAAACAGTGCCGTATTTATCTGCCACAAAAAGATAGCCCATATCGCCAAGCAACATGCGCGCACTCATGGTGTCTGTGAGTTTGGAAACGTTAAACACAACGCCAATAATATCTGTGCTTTCAATATCATAAACGGGTGAGGCTACGGCATATACCACCATGTTTTTATATTTATAGGGCGCACCAATGGCGACTTTGCCTTGCATGGCTTCTTTGTAAAATGTTTCATTTTGAAAACTTTTACCGATAAAACTTTCTTCGGTATGGTCTAAAACTATGCCGTTCGTATCTAAAACACCAATCATAACATAATAATAGGTGTTAGTCATGTTGACAATACGGCTGCGAGTATCGGGGGCATATTGGGCTTTTAATTTGGGATTACCTGAAAGGTAGGGTTGTAAAATACCGGTTTGCGCTAGAGATATGGCATTTAAAATGTTAAAATCAAGCCCGGCTTTTAATTCCACCAAAGCATTGGCGGTAGCCATTCTTTGTAATTTTGTGCTCGTATTTCTAAATGTATCCATACTCATTTCGTAAGTATACATAGTAGAAACAGTCATACCCAAGGCCGCAGCAATGAGTACCGGCAATAAAATTTTAGATAAAATTTTCAAAACAATCTCCTAAGGCGCAAAAAAACAAAAAAATTTCATATAGTATTCAATAAGTGCTTTATTCGTTGGAAGGACTGAGAGAGCTGGGGTTTGAGGATATAACCAATTGTATATAACGAACCAAAGTAGTTTAAATAAAATTTTTTAAGATGTATAAAGCAACTCTTCACATACGCGTCCTATCATAGATGAGGATAGATAGCAATGAAAAATGCTTAAGATAAAAAGAAGCTCTTGCACAATGTATTCTGCAAGGTTTGCAAAAAAACTGTGTGGACTATGGCTTTACAAAAAAAAAAAAATCATATAAGTTCTAGAATAGTATTTATATTTTAGAGGTAAATATGCAACAAAAACAACGATATAACTTTAGTTTTTTAACCTGTGTGGCTTTGTGTGCTTTGTGTATGCTGGCACCTTTTACAGGGCATGCCAAGGTGGCAAAAAAAGAACACAGCCTTGTGGGCAAAGCTTCTTGGTATGGTGGAAAATTCCACGGACGTCTTACGGCCAGCGGTACTGTATATGATATGCACACATCTACTGCAGCGCATAAGACATTGCCTTTTGGCACGGTAGTAGAAGTTATAGCTGCTGATGATTCTGCAAAAACGGTGGTTTGTATCACCGATCGCGGGCCCTACATTCGGGGAAGGGTTATTGATTTGTCAAGAGCTGCAGCAGAGGAGCTTGGTGTGGGGTCACGTGGTGTTGTGCCTGTAAAACTTAGAGTAGTAACAGACATGCACGGCACTACATTAAATTCTGGCGAAGCTTTTTTTGTGCAGATACACAATGACCAGAGCAAGAAGTATGAAAATATTGGTCCCTACAATCAATTTGCCGACGCTGCCGTTATGCGTGATGTGTTGGCAGGAGCATACCCCAAGGCTTCTATTGTTGTGGAGAAAGTAAGCGGAAAGTCTTAACAATATTAGCAATACGATTGATTTTCGTATCATCAAATTGTGAAATCCTCCTTGTACATGCAAGGAGGATTTTTTATGCTTTTTCCTGTCTGAAAATTGACAAGTCCCCTTCTCTTTCTTTACATTATTCTTTAAATAACATGTAGTAATTTTATTATAAAACATGGCTTGGCATTGTTTTTGCTTATAGCATAACAGAAAACCAAAATGTTTTTATCATGTTATTTTTAAGAGTTTGAGGAGCATAGTATGTCCATATTCAGCCCAACACCCATAGCGTATAGCAGCGAAGGAAATAGTCTACGCAGGCCCATTCAGGGGCGAGAATCCACGTTACAAGGATCTGCCAAAGGCCAAGATTCTCCTTTTGCGCAAGTTTTTGCCAAGCAGCAAACGCCGCAAGTCTCGCAAACATTTATGCAGGATATTGCCAAAGCTGCCACAGAACAAGGTAAAAAGGATAATGGATCTCAAGTTGCTTCGCACTCGGCTTTTGCTTTAAAAGAAAAAGCCGCCCAAGCAAGTATTGTGGCGCAAGTGCAAATGGATAATAAGCGTATGCAAGCTCTTGACCAGATGGGGCAAAATATGTCTTCCGGCGGGCACGGTCTTTTGGATATGGCGCGTAATGACGTGACCATGCGTAATATGCGTTCAGCCATAGGCAGTTTTAATCTACGCGCGCCCGTCATGCCCATGGCCGATTCCATCAAGGCCAGCGCCATACAGTCTGCACAGCGTAATATGCGTTTGCAAGACCAGTCTGAAAAAGCCGCAAAGAATACGGTGAATACATCCATAGAAAAAACAAGCCTGAATATGCCAGAAATTGGCAAGCTTTCGGCGCAATTTGAATCCGGTACTAAGGGCATTGCAGCCATTGGTTATGACCGCACGGGCGGCACCTCGTATGGCAAGTATCAAATAGCCTCGCGGGTGGGCAGTATGGACAGATTTTTAAAATTCTTAGATACAGAAGCCCCCGATATGGCCAAAACTTTGCGCGATGCAGGCCCTGCCAATACGGGCAGTCGCAAGGGTGGCATGCCCAATGCTTGGCGCGAAATTGCCGAAGAACAGCCAGAACGCTTTGAAGCTTTGCAAGAAAAATTTATTTACGACAGCCACTATGTGCCGGCTTTAAGCGCCATTAGTAAGGGCTCTTCTCTTTCTGAACAAGGTATTTCTTCTGTTATGCGCGAAGTATTGTGGAGCACAGCCGTGCAACACGGGCCTGCCGGAGCTGCGCGTATTTTTAACCGTGCTTTAAATTCTGTGGGTGATGAAAATACGAAAAACTTTGACGAAAAACTCATAAAATCTGTGTATGCACAACGTGCCGAACAATTTGGCTCTTCAACTCCTGCAGTACAAAGTGCCGTGCGCAACAGAATGCAAGAAGAAAAGAACTTGGCACTGGCCATGCTTAAAACAGATTCTAAACAAAGCTAATAAGCAGCCGCAATATGAATATTTTACTCATTAACCTCACCCGCTTTGGCGATCTTTTGCAAATGCAACCGGTGATTCTTGGTTTGCAAGCGCAAGGGCACAAGGTGGGTTTGGTGTGTTTAGAAAATTTTGCCGGCGCCACAGCTCTTTTGCGCGGGCTAGATTTTGTATTGCCCTTGGCCGGCGGCAGCGTTTTGCGCCAAATGGGCGAAGATTGGCACAAAGCCTTGGCCATACCCGAAACCATGGCCAAGCATATAGAAGAGCATTTTCCTGTGGATTATATAATAAATACCACAGCTATCTTGGGAGCGCGCCTTTTGGCGCGGCGTTTTGCTTTGGAGGCTCGCGCAAGACTTGGACACGATGCCCCCATTGGCGGCTTTGGTTTAGACGCCGATGGCTTTGGTGTCAGCGGCGATATGTGGAGCACTTTTTTACAAGGAGCCAGCGCCGAGCGCTTGAACTGCCCTTTTAACCTTGTGGATATGTTCCGCTCTTCTGCCGGCCTTGGTGCGCACACGCCCTTGCGCGGCCTTGCCAAACCAAGCCAAGCTGTACTTGAAGCTACCGACACAGTGCTGCAAGAAAAAACAGAGCACATACAAAAGAATACCCATACAGATACGCATATCAAAGGCTTTGTGGGCTTTCAATTGGGGGCTAGCGACGCAAGACGCCAATGGCCTGTGCGCTATTTTGCGGAACTTGGGGCAAAGCTTTGGCAAGAGCTTGGCCTGTGCCCCATCTTGCTTGGAACCCAAGCAGAAAGGCATTTAGCCGAAGAATATGCCGCCTTGCACGCGCAAGAAATTCACGCAGAACATCCTTTTATGGACGCTGTGGGCAGCACAGATATTATACATTTAGCCGGCCTTTTGGCGCGTTGCTCTTTGCTTATTACCAATGATACCGGAACCATGCACTTGGCCGCAGGCTTAGAAATTCCTGTGGTGGCCATATTTTTGGCCACAGCCCAAGCTTGGGACACAGGCCCCTATTTACCCCATTGTGTGTGCCTTGAGCCGGATATGCCTTGTCACCCTTGCGCCTTTCATAAGCCCTGTATTTTTAAAGAAGATGCGGCACAAGAAAATACCCCGCAACCTTGCCTTACGCGCATAAAAGCACAACATGTATTTGCTTTGGTGGCGCATTATAGAGAAAATGGCACCTGGCCAGAGCTTGTGCAGCAAGAAGTGCGCGTTTGGCAAACTCTTGAAGATACAGCGCCTGCAAGTCATGGCTTTGCCACCTTAGAAAGTTTGTCCGGCCATGCGGAAGAAGAGCGCACCAAATGGCTTATGCTACAAAGGGCTTTTTATCGTCAGTTTCTTGACGGAAAAGAATTTTCTGCTGCCACCTTACCGCAAGGTATAGAATTTTCTGCCGCCTTTATACAAGAAACGGGCAGAGTATTGCGCCAAACATCTGAGCTTTTATTGCTTTTACAAGGGCAGCTTGAGCTTGTGCAAAAAATGCCTTCTCCAAAATTTAAGCAAAATGTTCTTGCCACCTGCCAGCGCATTCAAATGGTTTTGCATGGCTCTAAGTATCTTAAAGCTATGGAACATTTGTGGCGTGTGCTTTCGCAAGAGCAAGGCGGCAATGTGGAGCATTTTACCTTGCTTGTGCGCACCTTAAAAGAAGCCTTGGACTATCTTTTGAGGGCGGTGCTACAGCATGAGACAATATAGATAAAATTGACATTGTTTTTGGCACACTAATTGCTAAGAATATATTAGTTCATAATTTATGCAAATATTTCCCATTGGGAATGAGGAGGGACTATGATTATTATTGACGGACGTCAAAGCGAAATGCAGGTTTCTAATTTTACAAATTTAGAAGAAATCCTTGTGAATGTTTTAGAAAACGATGGCATGGAGCAACGTGTTATTACTGATGTTTTGGTGAACGAAGAGCAATTCTCTGAAATTTATCCGCATCAGGCAGAAGACATCGGCAGCGAATTTATTGAAAGTGTTGAAGTTCGCTCTGTACCACTTGGTGAAATGGCTGTGAGCATTTCACTGGAAATGTATAAAGTTACGCAAATGATGGGCAGTGCCAGCAAAGAAGTTGCTCGTTTGTTTCGCCAAGCAGAAGATACCGAAGGTTTAGAACTTTTCCAAGATTTGCTTGATGTGACTCGTGATTTTATGGGTATGGTTACTGTGTTGCGTGATAACTTTACAGTAAATAACAATACACAGTTTGATGAAAGCACAAAAGAACTTTCTAATCTTCTTTCTGAAATGAGCGATGTGCTTGAAAATGAAGATTGGATTTTGCTTGCCGACTTGCTTGAGTATGAATTTACTCCTGTATGCGATGGTTGGAAAAAAGTGATTCAATTATTGCGTGAAGACATCAAGAAGATTGTACAATAATATAAAACGGAAACTGTTATGCATACATCCATACACTATCTTGACGCAGCCTTGAGCTTAAGCCAAAAAGAGCTTGCAGCCTTGCGCCAAGATGATATGGAGCAAGCAGCAGAATTGGCCGAAGAGCGAGCAAACCTGATGACACTTGCTTGGGAAAGCCGTACAGACAGTATCCGCGAAATGTATAAAGAAAGGCTTTTGGCTCTACGTGAAGCACAAAAAGAACTTATTCACTTTGTGCAACATGCGCAGGCAGAATTAAAAGGTGGTGTCAGTCGCTCTAAACAAGAGGGCAGACGCTTGGCCGGATATAAGAAAGCTTTGCAATTTGCCATGTAGCTTTAGGGATTAACAAGCTGTATCGAGAGGGAGCGCAAGCTCCCTCTCAGTTTGATGACAAACCCCACTTCGTGGGTTTTGTGCCGCTATTGTCAGCAAAGCTGCC
>CAYJGS010000104.1:0-7598 GCA_964369505.1 uncultured Desulfovibrionaceae bacterium
TATATATTTTAATCTTTTACCCACAAGATTGCAGTGAGGTTTTTTATTGTGGGATTTGTCATTAAATTGAAAATGGCGTTATAAAATATTTATAACGCCATTATACATTTCCTGCAAGAAAACTTATGTTATTGTGCTGGAGCTTCTGGAGCCGGTGTGGCGGGTGCAGTGGGAGCAGGGGGAGCCACTTCTTCCAATTGCACGTCTAAAATAACAGATTCTTCGTTGTTCCGTTCGCTGGTCACATAGGTGTAGCTTAAGCAGGTGAACAAAAAGAGCACGGCCATAAAGGCGGTCATTTTTGAAAGTAAACCACCAGCACCGCCGCTGCCAAATACAGAACCGCCGCCGCCGCCAAAGATGACGCCCATGCCTTCTTTACCGGCTTGTAAGAGCACAAGAATAACTAGCAGTACACAAACAATAATATGCAGCGTTAAAATAAGTGTTTCCAAGAAAAACCTCCTGTCCCTTACGGGGCGATATATACGATATAACTATTTGCAGGCTCTGCGTTGCCATGCGAGCATGGAATTGCCGCGAGATGGATTAAGCAGTAACTATCTTAGCAAAACTTTCAGCCTGCAAAGAAGCACCACCTACCAGAACTCCGTCCACATTGTCAAGCTTTATAATGCTTGTTGCATTGTCTGCTTTAACACTTCCGCCGTATAAAATACGTGTTGCAGCACCTTTAGAGCCCATGTTTTTTATAAGCGCTTCACGCACCATGGCATGGGCTTCTATAATTTCATCCGGTCCTGCCACCTTGCCTGTGCCGATGGCCCAAACGGGCTCATAAGCCACAGCCACATGATCTGCGGGGACATCTTTGCTTATTTTCTTCAAACTTTCCAATTGCGCTTCAAGGACGTGTTGTAATTGACCTGCTTCGCGCTCTTCAAGGCTTTCTCCTACGCAAAAAACCACTTTAAATCCTTCGTTGAGCGCAAAAAGCAGCTTTTCTTCCACAAGCTGCAAGGACTCATTAAATATACTGCGGCGCTCGGAATGCCCTACCAATATCCAATGGGCTTGCACATCGCGCAGCATGTGGGTAGAGATTTCTCCTGTAAAAGCACCGTCTTTTGCCGGATAAAAATTTTGCGCGCCTATAGAAAGAGGCACAGAATTTTTTATGGCAGCTTTGGCTTTGGCAATGCATGTAAAGGGGGCAAAGATGAGAACTTCGCGCTCTTCCTTATTTATATTTTGTAAAAATTCGCAGAGTTCGTCAACTGTTGTAGCAGCTTCTGCTTGGTTTTTATACATTTTCCAATTGGCAGCCATAAGTTTTTTCATGATTTCTCCTGATATAAATTTTATAAGTCTAATGCGTAAATAAGGGCGTCTTCGCCCGTGTCTTTATAATATTTGAGGCGCTTTCCCACACAAACAAATTGCAAACGTGTATACAGCTTCAAAGCGGGAGTATTGCTGGTGCGCACTTCAAGAACAGCCCTTTTTATATCCATTTTTTGCGCTTCTTGCATGGCAGCATGCAAGAGGTATGTGCCGAGTTTTTGCTGCCTATATGCGGGATCTACGGCAATATTTAGTATTTCCAGTTCGTCTAAAGCGTGATAAAAAGCCACATAGGCTGCAAGCCTGTGTTCTTGAAGGCTTTGCCCTGTATGGGGCAAAAGGCCAAAGGCGGCAAAGTGTTGTTCGGTAAAAGCTTTGGCGCATTGTTCCTCATTCCAAGGCATGCTAAAACAAGCTTTTTCTAAGCGTACAAGCTCTGTAGTGTGCTCTTGAGTAAGGCGTATAAAGCGCATATGGTTTGGTTGCTGTATCATGCCGTATTTTTTTATAGTAAGAGGTGTGTATGTTTTTATACCCTTATGGGCAAAATATAACAAAAGACCTTTTGGAAGTGCTTGATGCCAAGGGCATGCCTTTTATGCTCATGCGCAAAAAAGAAGTTCTTGCCAAAAAGCTTCCTCACGCTGTGGTGTATGGTATTTTGCAAGACGTTAAAGGACGTGTGCTTGTTTTGCGCACACGCGATAACACCTATGATATTTTGCATACTCTGGTGCGGGCCGGCGAAGCGCGAGAAACGGCACTGGCTAGAGTATTACACAAAAGGCTTAACCTTGCCCTTTCGGCTGTGATGGAAGGCATGCCGCTGGCTGTTTTTATGGGAGGGCAAGAAGCCATAGAACCGTCCATAGAATCTATAGAGTCCATAGAGCCCATAGCCACACAAACACACGCTACGGCAAGTAGTAATGCCATGACACAAGAAGAAAGGGAACACCGCGCATTTTTTCTGGTGCCTTTATCTGCGCAACACAAGGAATATATAGGCCAAAAACACCTTGGCCAAAAGCACCTTTGGCTTGACTTTGATGAGCTTAACGGTATTAAAAACCATTTTGCCGAGCTGTTAAGTCCAAGGCTTTTACAGCTTTTGAGCAATGATTATCTTTCGCGCCTTTGTAAAACGGTGCGTAAATCTTCGTGAATAATGCCGTTACTGGCAAGTATTTCTTGGCCAAATGTATAAGGGTGCCCAGCCGTATTGCTCACTTGCCCTCCGGCTTCTTCCACAAGAAGTATACCTGCGGCCACATCCCAAGGTTTTAAATTCATTTCATAATATGCGTCATAAATGCCTTTTGCCACATAGCAAAGGTCAAGAGAAGAACACGCTGTGCGGCGCAAGCCCCGTGTTAGAGGCAGCACATGCTTAACACCGCTTGCTACAAAGGATATATTGGGGTGAATATCATAAGGAAAACCGGTGCCGATGAGAGAATTTTGCAATAAATCTGTGGGGGAAACGTGTATTTTTTTGCCATTGCAATAACTGCCTTCACCGCGTTTGACACTAAAGCATTGGTGCAGAATGGGCGCATTGACAACCCCATATACCACATGCCCATTTTGCCAAAGAGCTACAGAGGTGGTCACCATGGGAAAACCGTGCACAAAGTTTGTGGTGCCGTCCACGGGGTCGATAATCCAACAATCTTGTGTAGGTTCTGTAATATCTGTAGCGCTTTCTTCGGCCATAAAAATAGCGTTTGGAGCTATATCGCACAGAGCTTTTTTTAAAAAATGTTCCGTCGCTAAATCTGTTTCGGTAACAAGGTCAATACTTCCCTTGTTCTGTACGTTACGTGGCTTATCAAAGGCGTCGGTGATGATATTTCCGGCCTCTTTTACAATGGCAATAATCTGATCTAACATAAGCTTAATTAATAAATACTTGAGAATATCCGCGAAGGTCTGTAAGGGTTTTACCCGTGCCGCGCACCACTGTGGTTAAAGGGTCATCATCCACAATAACCTTAAGGCGTGTTTCTTGGGCAATGAGCTGGTCAAGCCCCTTTAATAAGGCGCCGCCACCGGCCAATAAAAGACCATTGCGATAAATATCGCCGGCCAGTTCTGGCGGTGTTTTTTCAAGTGCATTGAATATGGCATTAATAATAATACGTAAGCAATCACGCAAGGCTTCGCGCACATGGCCTTCAGAAATTCGTATAACCTTGGGAGTGCCTAAGGCTAAATCTTTGCCGGAAACGTCCAGCAAGGGGGCGTTTGGCATGGGCACTGCGCAACCCAAAATCTTTTTGACATTTTCGGCGGTATTTTCGCCAACTTCTAATTGGAAAACATCGTGAATATAACGTCTTACCGCTGTGTCCATGGCGTCTCCCGCCACGCGTACCGACTCAGAAAACGCTATGGCAGACATGGTTATAATGGCCACTTCGCTGGTGCCTCCGCCAATATCAAGCACAAGATTACCAAGGGGCTCTTCAATGGGCAAATTGGCGCCAATGGCTGCTCCCATGGGTTCTTCAATAAGGAAAACATCTCTGGCTCCAGCCAGCATGGCCGCATCAATAACGGCCTTTTTTTCCACTTGTGTGATGCCTGTGGGCACACAAATAACCATGCTTGGTTTTGTCAGACGCATGCCTGTGATGGTTTTGCGCACAAAATAAGAAATCATTTCACGGGTAATATCAAAGTCGGCAATAACGCCGTCTTTCATGGGGCGTATGGCTTTTATGCGTTTGGGGGTGCGCCCAATAAATTGCTTGGCATGCGCCCCAACGGCCACAACTTTATTGTCTTGCGTATCTATGGCCACCACAGAAGGTTCATTGAGCACAATGCCATTTTCGCGCGTGTAGAGGAGCGTGTTGGCAGTGCCAAGATCCATGGCCAGTTTCTTGCCTAAAAAACTAAATAAGCGAGAAAACATTATTCCTCCTCCATGGGGTGGGATTGCCCCATTTCGTCCCCGTGACCTGTATGATCATGTATATAGGCCTTTGGCAAAAGACCGTGTAGCCGGCTGCGCAAATAAAGATTTTCTAAGAATAGGCCAAGGTTATCTACAGCCTGTAATACAAAATTACGCAAGGCTTCGTCCAATTCGCGCCCTTCGCTGTGGGCAAGACAAAGCACTCCGCGTGCAGATTTGTCCACAAGTACAGGAACGCAAATAAGGGCTCTAAAAGGAGGCATGCCCTCGTGTTTGCCAAAAAGGGGCAAGGCATCGTTGCTGCTTAAGCCGTCGGAAAAAACCGGTTGGCGCTCGTCTCGAAATACCCAGCCAACAATGCCACTGCTTAAAGGCATAGACAGGTATTTGTTTTCTTTAAGTAAAAGAGGGCTTGATTCGCCTTCGATTATATAGCTTTCATTGTCGGCATCTTTAGAAGCAAAGGCGCAATAATCAAATTTTGTGGCGTGGGCTACGGTGCTTAAAAAATTGTGCAAAAATATGGGCCATCTTTTATGCTGGACACGTAGGGATTGTAAAATACCCAAATGGGTAAAATATGTAGAAATGTCTGATTGCGGTAATTGTGGGGCTGATTTTACACTTTGCTTGGTCACAAGTTCTGCAAACATTTGCAAAATTTTGCTGTCTTTATCTGAAAAAGAATATTGCCTTTTACTGTCAACGCAAAGCACACCGCCAGAAGGAATGGGACACCCCATAAAAGCACGGATAAGAGCTTCTTCGCCTTCGCCATAATAGCCAAGATTGCTTTGTTGTTGGTCAAAGTTGGCCACAACTAAGGGCTTATTATTGCGCAATATCCAACCGGCAAGGCCGGCGCCCGGTGCAATTTCTTTATTAAATGCATCGCTGTCGCCAAGAGAAAAAGATGCCGCAAGGCTAAAGTTTTCTCCTTGTTCGCTTGGCAGATACAGTGCTGCTGAATATGCTTCAAAAACACTGCAGACAATGGATAGTAGTAGTGTTTGTGAGGGATTATTTTCTTTCATAGGTATCAGTTTTTTATGTGTGTTGTAATCGTTGCCTGCTAACACTCAAAGTACTCTATCAAAGCCTTGCGGCACTCGCAACAGCTTTTAAAGGCAAATCGTAAATTTAAGGAAGCACTGATTTAATAAGTGCTTCCTTAAATGGAGTATTGACTATAGTCAATGCGACCAAAAATCAGGAATAGGGCGAGCTTTACTTGCCCGTTAAATGACTGATTTTTGTGCCTTTCCGCTTGGCAGCTTTGCTGACGAAAGCGACACAAACACCGCAAGGCGGGGTTTGTTATCTTATTGATTAAGGAAACGCGATTTAATCAGCGTTTCCTTAAAATAAAATTTAGGCCGAAAAATGGCAATAATACACTGGAAATTTGTTCAGGAATAATATAAAATAGCTAAAAATAACCTTGTACTATAACTATAAAAAATAATTTTTTGTGCAACTGGTGTTATATGGTTTGCAAATTTCCCAGGAAATGGGCAATATTATGTAAGAAAAAGGATACATATGCTCTCTTGGAAAAAAGTTTTCACCAAAGACGGCTTGCCGTGGAAGGACGCAAACTCTTTTAAAGACTACATAGAAATTGGGTCTTTGGAATCTTTACACCGTTTTTTAAACAGCATCCACATTCGCCATTGTTTGGTAAAACCTTACCAAACCACAAAAAACTATCCACTGGTGGAAGGGCGCGAACTTTTGCCTTCTTTTGATAATGACATGTGGGAATACACGCAATTGCCAGGTTTTTCCATGGTGGCCTTTGAGCGCCCTTTAAAAATATTTTCTGAAATTTTTCAATATGATATTATTCACCCCATTTTGAATGCCGTTGATGGGTCTGAAGGTGCTTATTGCCTCTTAGAAGAGCCCATTTTGCAGCGCAATATACAAACCATTGCCCAGCGCTTGCCGCGTGTTTTGCACGATGAATTCCATGAGATGTGTGGCAGGCTTGACACTTCTTTGTTAGATTACTATCCCACTTTGCTTCCGTATCTACTCAAACTTGATAGGGCACATGTTCTGTCTACGGATAATTTTGGGCAATTCCATTTAACGGGGATTTTTGCTTCTTTTCCTTCAGATATTGACAGTGAATTGAAAAGATTTGGCATGCGCATTGGTAAATTTCGCTATGGCGACCACGATATGTATGAACGCAATAGGCTTTTTGTGTATCAATATCTTATGGAATTATATGGGTTTCCTTTAGTTTCTGAAAGGCGCACATCCAGCGCGCTTTTTGCACGTAAATTGCAAAATATGAATGAAAAATTCTTATTACGCGTTCTTGGGCAAACGGACAGAACCATCACCACATATGTGGGCACAGGTGATCATGCGCGGTATCCTTTGGTGGAAAAAATAGCACTCATAAAACTGGATGAAGACCAACATGATGCTATAAAGATCTTAGAAGATAAAGGATATTTTGTTGATGAAGAAAAGCGCGTGGTTATTATTCGGGTAACATATAAACAGCATTCCTATGATTTGCGCAATGTGCGCCAAGACCGCGCTTTGTCTGTGGCCTCGCAAGAAATTCTGCACCCTCTTACGGGCGAACCTTTTCAAGGTCTTAATATTATACGCGATTCTTCAAATATGTTTTTGCGCCTTAATGATATTGTACGCGGTGAATATATGGGCAAAATTTTGTATAAGCGTACAGAAGTTATAGAAAATACCGACTCAGAAGAAAAAAGGCTTAAGTTTTTGTACACTTGGCTTACAAAACACCAACGCCGCATGATAAGTTATAGTGATGATTTTTTTGCTAATATTAGCAAGGTTGTGCAGGGCTATTTACAATCTCCTTCCAGAGATGACGCCTTTGGCAGTATGCGCGATTTGTTTCTGGAAGTGCAGCAACGCTTTGCTTATATTGAACAAGCGCGTAAAGTGCGTTTGCTTGAAGAAGTGCGCGAGCGCAATGTTAAAGGCGTGCGCTTAGGGTATAGGCAAATGCTGCAAGAAAGTGTAGTGTTACTCACGGAGCTTTCGCACGAAATAGTGTCGTTTTTTTCTTCTCTTGTGGATACCATTATTAATATAGTCGACGCTATTTTAGCCGATAGGTATATTATTCGCAAATATATTTCTGTTCCAGAGGCGCAACTTTCTGAAGCTGGCCTTGAAATACGAAAAAACTATCGCCGTATTGTGGCCTTGCGCGATACCTTTGTTTCGGTACGCAAAGCGCGCAGTGCTGCTGTGGCCATTTTATAGTATGAATAACAGTCTGTTACAAAAGTCAGTTGATATAATTTTTTTTAACAAAGCCCTAAAATAATAATTTGGGGCAGGCCGTTCAAAAAGCGTAAGATGCAAG
>CAYJGS010000105.1:0-4876 GCA_964369505.1 uncultured Desulfovibrionaceae bacterium
TGTGGATTAACAATAATCGTGTGGGCGATATTCAAAGCGGCAATGTGGAAATGGCCTTTGGTATTGAAGCCGGTATGGCTGTGGGCGACCTTGGCAAACGTAGCCGTCAACCAGAAGGCGACCCTGTGTGCACATGCACGCTGACGGCATTTTTAGAGCATGATGAATATACCACGCTTTCGCAAAATTCCACCACGGTGCCTTTTTCTCTTTCTTGCTCCGGTGCGCAAGGGGAGGAGTTTCGTGTAAATTTCCCCGAAACTGAGCTCACCACTGGCGGCGCACCCATAGAAAGTAAATCCGGCCTTACTCAGGAAATTACGGTAACGGCTTTTGTGGATCAGAGTGAAAGCGTGGTGACGTATACGCTTATTAACCGTGTAGCTTCTTATGCATAAGGAAAAATACAATGAATTATACAGAAAAAACATTACACAGTGGCAAAGTGGTGCAAATTCGCCCTCTTACTTGGGAAGAATATTGGAATATTAACCTTGAGCGCCTTAAAATGTCGCAAGATATTTCTGCTGACCCTCATGAAAAAAAAGACGAGGTGCTCTTTTTAGAAAAGACACGCACCATACGTGAAAAGCCTTTGAATTATTGCGTGCAGGGCTGGGCAGAACTTAAGCTTGAGCTTTCTTTATCTGAAGTTTTGGAGCTTGAAAAACATATTGATGATGTAAGCAAGGCTCCGGTAGCTGAGGGAAACTCCTAGCTTATGGTCGTTACTATGGCCATAAGGAAAAAATAGAACATTGTGAGCTGTGCCGCAAGAATGCGCAGCGTAAAAGAAAAAAACTTGAATGCGCCGCTTGCGAAAATAACCCGCCACAGCTGTTGGCTGAAAATTCTAGTGCGTGGAAACTTTGGTGTCTTGTGCAAACGCAGTGGCGTGTGGGCATGAGCCTTGTGGGGTTAGATTATCCTGCCGTGCTTGCGGTGGCAAACATATATAACATTGAAGTTACGCAAGAGCTTTTTGTAAAAATACAAGCTTTGGAGCGTGAAACCTTAGTCTTGCAGCATAGTAAAAATAAGATAAAATGAGGAAGCCCTTATGAGTAGTAAAAGCAGTCAATATACCATGACCATATCCGCTACTGATAGGGCTTCTTCTGCGTTTAGGCAGGTGGCGCAAAGCTCTAAGGCTTTAGGGCAAGAGATTGGAACGCTAGATAAAGCCCTTACCGGCATTGGTGGTGCTCTGAGTGGTGCTCTGGGTGGAGCGCTGGGCGGCGGTGACCTTTTTGCCGCTGCCGGCGGCGTGCTTGGTGGTATATCTGCCACGGCATCTTTGCAGGAATTTGGTAATTTTGAAAAAGCCCTTTGGGAAACCACCAAGGTTACTGATCAGGCCACGGCAGAAATTAAAAAGAAAATGATGGAAATACCTGCGGAGCTTGGTTCTGCCACGGAACTTACCACGGGGTATTATCAAATTATTTCTGCAGGCATTACCGACCCTGTGAAAGCTATGGAAATGCTTGTGGTGGCCTCGCAAACGGCGAAGGCTGCAGGGGTAGAGCAAGCCACGGCGGTGAATGCCCTTGGCAAGGTGATGAATGCGTATGGTCATGATGTGTTAGATGCAGCCACGGCGTCTAATATGTTCTTCACTACGGAAAAGCTGGGCATGACCAATGTGCGTGAGCTTGCGCCGCTCATGGGTGACCTTGCCGGCATGGCAAAATCTCTTGGGGTAGAATATTACGACCTTGCCGGATCCATGGCGCTTATCACGCAAACTTCCGGCTCTGCCAGTGAGGCGTCCACACGTTTACGCTCGCTTATGAGTGAGCTGGCAAAGCCTGCCAAAGATTTGCAAGAAGCGTATGATGCCATGGGCATTGTATCCTTTGAAAGCCTTTTACAAGAAGAAGGCTGGGCAGGGGCTTTACGTAAAATAGAAGAAGGCGCACAAAAAACAGGAAAATCTTTAGCGCAAACCTTTAGCTCACAAGAAGCCTATCAGGGCTTTTTAAAGCTTATGAAGGACAATTTTGCTGTACTTCAAGCTTTTGGTGAAGAAATTAAAAATACCAATGATCCGCTTGATAATGCCTTTAGCGGCTATACAGAAATTCGTGAAGCACAATACAGTACCTTAGCCAGTAATTTTGCTAATTTAAGCATACGTGCCGGGGAGAATTTTAGAGGTATTGAGTCTAGCGGGCTTGATATTTTAAATGCCAGCTTAACCCATTTGAACAAAAACTTTCATGATGCATCTAATAATGCTCTTATTTTTGGTACGGCTTTAACCACGCTTATTGCCACCAAAAAGCTGGCAGGCTTGCAACTTGGTACTCTTGGGGCGCAGTATAGCACCTTTGGTGGCGTGGTTATGCAAACTTCCACCACCATGAGCAGAGTGGCAACGCTGGCTAAAGGCGCAGGGGCAAGCTTACTTTCTGCTTTTGGCGGCCCTGTTGGGGTAGCGGTTACAGCGTTAGGCGCCGGGATGGCTTACCTTGCCACACGGGAAAGTGAAGCCGAAAGAGCGGCAAGGCTACTTGATGAAGCGCAGCGTGGCGTGGCCACTGCGCTGGATGCTAGCACCAAAGCAGCAAATAATTTTTCTGGAGAGCTTGGGGCAGCTGCAAAATTGCAATTGGAGTTGGCGGAAAGTAAAGCTGTGGAGTCTGCTGTGGCTCAATGGGAGTTAGCTACCAATGCTGTAGATGAATATGTAAAAAGCCAGTCTCGTAGTATATATGTAGGTAAAGGAATAGGTGAATTATATTATCCTAATAGCGAGCTTCAAATTTATGTAGATACATTTGATAACCTTGTAACACAGCTTCAAGATGGCGCCATTGAAAGTGAGCAGTTTGATAATAAAATTGCTTTATTTATTGAGCAGCTTTTAGCCGGAGACCAAGCAGCCAAGGGCTTTGGGGAAAGTCTTAAAAGTATGGTTTCTGAAGGTTTTTTCTCTAATATAACACGAGCAATAAATGATGTTTGGAGATTAAGAAGAGCACAAGAATTGGCTGCAGGTGAATTTATGGGGCCTTTGCCAGCAACGCCACAAACTAAAGAGACAAAGCCAAGAACATTTGTCGGTGGTGGCAGTGGGGACTCTGAAGCCAAGCGTAAAGCCGAAGAAGCTGCTCGTGCTCTTGAAGCTCTCAATGAAAAGTATGACCAGCTCACCATGACGGAACGAGCCTTTGAGGAGTCTCAGCTTGTTAAATGGATAAATGAGCAACTGCAAATATTACCTGCCTATGAAGAAAAGATTCTTGCCACTGCGGCGGCGCAGCGTGAGCTTTGGGCAAAAGAGGATAGTGAAGAAGCTGACGCTAAAGCCAAAGAAAACCTTGATGTGCAATTGCAATTTTATGAGCAGCTCATAGCGGCAGGCGGTGAATACGCCGGGTTAATAAGCTTGCAAAATCAGGCCATAGCTGCACAAGCAGAGGCATGGAAATTGGCAGGTATACCGCAAGAGTATATTAACCAAATGACCTATCTTACACAATTGCAAACGGCTACGGACTGGAGCTCTGGCCTTGAGCGTGGCTTTTTAGCATTAAAAAAAGACGTACAAGATACAGCCTCGCTCATGGAAGATGGTCTTGGTTCTGCCATTGATTCTGTGTCTAGTAGCTTCACGACCTTTTTGCAGGGCGGTGCGCAAGATTTTAAGACCTTCACCAATTCCCTTTTACAAGATTTGCTTAATCTTGGCATCCAAATGATGACACAACAGGCTATTAAATCGCTTTTTAGCATGATAGGTGGAGCTTTTAGCTTTGGTATGGGCGGTGGAGTAAGTTCCGTTTTTAGTAGCGGCATAAGCTCTATTGCTGGCGGTAGCATGGGGTCTTTGGGCGGCATATCTAGCTTTATTTTCCATGATGGCGGCGTAGTGGGTAGCGCAAGCGCAGCCACTCGCACAGTGCCTATGTCCACATTTGATAATGCACCCAGACTGCATAGCGGTGGCTACATGTCGAGCAGTTCAGCCATGTCTTACGATGAACGCCCTGCCATATTGCAAACAGGCGAGAATGTTATTTCTCGTGTGGATAGTGGTAATTTAGGCGCCAAGCTTGACCAAATTGCTAGCTTGCTTAGCGCTCAGCAGAACACGCAAAGTCAGAGCGGTGGCAGCACCAGTGTGGTGCTCGTGGACGACCAACGCAAGGTAAAGGACTACTTACTGAGCCCCGAAGGTGGCAAGACATTTGTGACCATGCTGAACAACAACAGGCAATCTGTGCAGAATATATCTAACGGCGGGAGAGGGTAAACGCTATGCAACAATATGTGAAATACGACGCAGTAACCAAAAAAGTGACCGATTACGCACCTAAGACTTTAGGCTCAGTGAGTAATTACAATTCTACCGCTAACCATGCGCAATTGGTGGCAGACGGTTGGGAGCTGAACCATTTACAGAGTGGTAAGGATGGATGGTATTTGTGGGGCTATGCGCCGCAAGAAACCTTACATGAAAAAGCATTGCCTTTGTCTATGCCCAAAGAAACCTTTGTGAACATGGTAGAGGTTCTTACCACAGCCTATGCCTCAGGAGACCCAACAGGACAAGCACAGGCTATTACGTGGACGACCATAAAAGCGTGGATGGAAGCAAGCCCTGATATTGAAAAGCTTTTCATTGTTGCAACGGAAGTCAAGAGAAACGACCCCAAACTTGACGAGGTTGTACAGGATTGGGCGCCAGATTTTGTATTTTTCTTAGACATTATGTTTGCGTATCAAAATGAGATATTGCAAGAAATAGATTTGGCTAAAGAACAAGGCAGACCCATTGACTTAACGCCTTAATTGAACGGCGTAAGCGTTATTGCCGACACGCCACCGCCTTACGTTGAGCCGGAGCCCATCCCCACAAAAGAAGTGT
>CAYJGS010000105.1:4886-7532 GCA_964369505.1 uncultured Desulfovibrionaceae bacterium
CCTAGATGGCAATATCAAATTTGTTTTGCCTATGCCCTTGGCTGAGGGCGAGAGCAAGATCCGTGCAAGTATGCACATAGAAAAAGAAACAGCTATAGACTGGGGTACAGCTGTTTTCTACGGTGGGCGTGTTCCTACGGTAAAAGTTGGTTCCTACTATAATGTGCTGTGGGAATACAACACCATGCGCAAGGCTTGGCTCTGCGGAGTAGTGGAGGGCTAGGCTATGGACTTCTCTACTATTGTCTATGCCCAAGCGGCGAGTGAGGTGACAGAATTTCGTATGCGAGTGGTTTACACCAGTGGCGGTGTGAGTGACTTGACGTATTCTTTGGGGCAAAAAGCAAATTTTTTAAGTGCGATAAAACCTAACGGCGGCACACTCAACTCTCTCGTATCTATCCTTGTAGAAGCTCCAGTCGGGTGGCTGAGCGGCAGTGACTGCGTCAATTTATTTTATCATACCTCTTATGGGGGGTACAACGTATGCACAGAATTAGATATATCTAATTTGGATGTGTCCTTGTGTACAGATTTTACAGGATGCTTTAGAGGGGTCAAAGCACTAGGCAGCATAGACTTAACCCCTTTTTCAGAAGCAAAACCGACCAATTTATCTTATTTTTTAGGTGAAAATAATGCTTTAGTGACAATAATAGGACTAGAAAAGATAGACGTGTCTAGTGTTACACGTTTTGACAATACGTTTCGCCAAGTGCCTGCAACATCTTTTATGATTGGGGGGTGGCAAGCAAGTCCTGTTCCTAATTTTGGCCTTCAGAGGACGTTTATATACACCCAAACAACTTCTATTGATTTGTCAGGGTTTAACTTAGACTTACTAACCTCTAGCACTCCGTTTACTACTTGTTTTTACAGTACCCCCAATCTCTTAACCGTCTACTGCCGTTCGCAAGAAGACACCAACAAGGTTCAGCAATGGGGCGGAGCAGCGGCAAGTGTTCAATTCATCGTGGGTAAGCCGCCGCAACAAGACCTTATTTTTGACCCTCAAGAAGTCAATTTAGGGCTACTCACAACGCCTACAACCTACACGCTAACCATAGAAAACGGTTTTGCGCAGACCATAACCGCTGATGTCATACGACAAAATTACAGCGGCGTTCTTGATAGTTTGGGCGATACCGTAACACTTCAAGCAGGAAAAACTATAGACGTGCTTGTGGACGTGTCCATGAGCGGTTCTTTTAATCTTAATGCAAGGTTAATGTTAGATGTTCCCTCCATTGGCCGTGCGTTTATTCATTACATAACAGGTCAGCGTGGGCTTGTTATATCCTTCAAACCAGACCAAGGCTTGACAGAAAAGTGGCAGTGGAAGACGGAAGTGCTCACAGACTATAATTTCAATGAAGTCCGTTTAGCTTTGCGCACCGTGCCACGTATGACGTTCAATGCTCCTTGCACGCTTAAGCATGGTGCAGACGCTAGACAAATGGAGCGGATTCTGTACGAGGGGTATAGCATTAAATCCATTCTACCACGCTTTGAATTGCAAGCCTCTGCTCGGGTGGATTCCACTACTATTTTTTGTGATACCGCTTATGGAGGATGGCAAGCGGACATGACAGGCATTGCTTGGAAGAACTCACAAGAATTTGAATTTTTTGAGGTGTACGAAGTCACCTCCGATTTTCTCACCGTTAAGAGTGAATTTACGCAGGATATGACCTCTTGCCTTGTGATGCCAGCCAATGCCGTAAATATGACAGGCAGCCCCACACGCAGCGATGGGCAAGGCATGTATTCTAAGTTCAGCGTAGATTTTTACGCCGAAGCGCCACCGCACTGGGATATACCAGACCCTAGTCAAGAATATGAAGGCGTGGAGCTGTGTGACATGCGCTTGCCAGTGGCTAAAGGCGGTACCATGCAACGCACTTATGAAGTGCCAAGTGTCATTATGGACAATGGGCTTTCTAAGCCCTTTTACGCTCATGTGCGGCCTGTGGCTACGCAAAGCTACCAAGTTTCAATGCCATGCAATTCTTTGGATGATATTATATACTGGCGTGAGTTTCTACTACGCCGTCAAGGTGTTATCCGTCCTTTTTGGGCAAGTTCTAAGCGCCATGATATAAAAATACTTGAGCCTGTGACCTCAAGCCAAGATAGTATTATTGTGGAGGGTGGTAATACTGGGCTTACACCACCTGACAAAAGCCCTCGTGCCTTGGTTATGTTGCAGCTTAATGATGGGACTACTGTTTACCCAAAAATACGCACGTTCACTGCTATTGAAGGCAAGCAACAAAAACGCTTTACCACGTCACTAGGCGTAAACGCTAACCCCGAAGACTTTAAGCGAGTGTCCTTTTTTAGCCAGTTCAGGCTTTCTAGCGATGATGTGGAGTGGAAGTGGACAAAGACGTGGAAAGCCACAGTAAGCTTTGCTGTTCAGGAGCTGTATGTATGATTAGAGATGTATGGCAATACTTTTTTGGTGATGCAGTTATCGAGCTGTACAAATTCACTTGCGGCGAAGAGATTTTTTGCTACGCTGCCGCCGATGTGAGTGAAAATTATCAGCATGAAGGGCTTGTGTATGAGCCTATGTACATTTCACGCACAAACCTCAAGTACTCAGAAGATTTTGCGAAAGATGTGCTGTCTGTAACCATGTTT
>CAYJGS010000106.1:0-7486 GCA_964369505.1 uncultured Desulfovibrionaceae bacterium
CAACATATTTCTCTCTTGCAGCACGCATCATGGCTCTGTGCGGCAAGGTGGCATGAGCAAAATCTTTAGGATACAAGGGCTCCATCATGGCAAGATGTACCGTTTGTGGGTGAAAATATTTTCCCCCAACGGGAAAAATAGCGCCGCTGTTTTCAATAACATAGGGCACTGTGGGCACATTAAGGTTGCATGCCATTTGGAAGGCGCCCACATGAAAGCGCCCCAATTCGCCAGTACGGGTGCGTTTGCCTTCTGGAAAAATGACCACAGAAACATTTTCTTGAAAAAGCTTTTTACAGCGTTCTTCAATTTCTTCTGGTGAACATGTTTCCACATCAATGTATTCGGCATAGCGCATCATGGGAGCAAAGAAAAAAAGCTTGGTATACGGCCATGATTTACTTATAAAAGCAAAATTGGGCGATGTTTGCGCGCCAAATAAAAATAAATCTAAAAAAGACTGGTGATTAGCTATGATAAGGCAAGGGGTATGCTTTAAGGCTTCACTGGCATTGTGAATATTTATGGGCATAAAAGGGCGCAACAAATACCACATAACGCGGCCATAATAATATATGGCTTGGCGCACGAAATGAGTACCGTTTGGAATGGGAAAAAATTTTGCCCATAAGACTATACTTAATCCCCAGGGCAAAAAAATCAATGTCCAGAGAATAAAAACAGAAAATATCCAGACATTGGCAATAAAAATATAAATTTTATGCCGTAATGGTACCTGAGTCGCGTAAGGAACAGATAAAGCCATGGATATCTCCCAAGGTTTGAATATGGGTTAGGGGCTCCTTGTCCGCAAGCTTAAATTGAAAAGCCTTTTCAAGCACAATAACCATGTCCACAATATCAAGACTGTCTAAGCCTAAATCGTCGCGGATATGCGCTTCTGGCACAAGCTTTTCTTCGTCAATTTCAAATTCTTCGGCCAGTGCTGCATTAATGGTTTTAATAATTTCTGAATTTTCCATGAAATACCTTGTTGTAAAGAGGTTTTTTGCGTGTTAACGCGGCGCAACTAGTATCATGTGCATCTGGCTTAGTCAAGCAAAAGGTATATTAGTCTTCAAATTTCGCAAAAATCATGCTGGAATATACCCCACCCATGGCAAAGGAATTTTTCATACAATAACGCATGTTTTGAGGGCGCACATGGGTGATATGGTCTATATAGCCGCAAGCAAGATCCGGTTCATGCAAATGCAATGTGGGCAAAAGTTCTGCCTTGTGGAGCATACGTATGCAAGCAATACTTTCTATACTGCCACTGGCTCCCATGGTGTGCCCAAGGTGACCTTTTAAAGAACTTACCGGAACGGCTTCTTTGCCAAAAAGTGCTTCTATGGCTTTGCCTTCGGCCACATCGCCGGCCTTGGTGGCTGTGGCGTGGGCATTGATATAGCCAATATCTTGAGGTGTAAGTGCAGAATCATGGAGGGTTTTTTGCATACATTCTTGCATGCCTTCTATATCGGGGTGGGCTATGCTGTATGGCGAAGTGGTGCTGGCATAGCCCTTGATCTCTGCCAATATTGGGGCTTTGCGAGCTAGGGCAGAGTCAAGACTTTCCACAAAAAGTATGCCCACACCCTCGCTGACTATAACCCCACTGCGTCTTGTATCAAAAGGCAAAGAAGCTTGCATGGGATTTTTTTCTAAGGAGGCAGCTTGCATTTTGTCAAAAGTGGCTGCGGTGAGCACGTGGAATTCGTCAGCACCGCCGGCAAGCATGCGTTCTTCTTGTCCATAGGCAATGTTTTCATAGGCCATGCCAAGGCTTACCAAGCCTGAAGCACAAGCGGCAGCCGGTGCCAAAAGTCTGCCGCGTAAACCCAAGGCCATGGCCACATTGCTGGCCACACTATGGCTCATAACTTTAAAAAAAGTGGTAGCGCGGATGGAATCGAGAGTTCGGGTAGTTATATATTCGTGGAAAAAATCGTATAAGGCCGCAGGGCTTCCCAAGGTTGAACCAATGGAAACTCCCATGGGCGGCAAATTGTCCTTATTTCCATCTACAATGATTTGCGCTTGCTCAAGGGCTTCAAGGCTGGCTAAAGTGGCATAGGCAGACATGGAAGACATGGTGCGCCGTACATCTCGTGGTATGGATTTGACGGAAACATTTTCTACCAATCCGCCCACAAAAGAACCCAAGGAATCTATGGATTCTATTTTACCTTCAAGATTTTGTAAGGCACATTGACCTTGCCAAAGATTATGGCATAAGGCGTCAACCCCTTGTCCAAAGGGAGATACTGCCCCCATGCCTGTGATGACAACACGTTTTTTGTTTAGTCTTTGCATTCCCGAAACCCTTTGAGCACTTGGGCATGGTCTGTGATAAAGCCAACAGACACAGCAGCACTGATAATGCCGCCCAATATACCCGGCAAAAGAATATTTTGCCCTGCTAAAAATAAACCTTGCAGCCGTGTTACAGGCAAAAGCGGCATGCCTGTACTTGTGTGCGCCATGCCGTAAATGGAACCCGATGAACCATAAATCCAATCTTTCATGGAAGCGGCGGTGGCTGTGTCGTGTATGCTGATATGCCCAAGTTCCGGCACGCGCTTTTTAATAATACCTTGTAATTTATCGGCAATATCTTTTTTGTGCTCAAGGTTTTTTCCGCCAACCACATATATGATGGGATCGTCATTTTCTAAAGGAGAAAATAGCGAGCTTGTAGGGTCGCTTGGTAAAAGATACACAGCGCGTTCTTCAAGGTAGGGGTGTTCACTTTCGCCAAACAATAAAAATGCAGAAGCTGTTTCTTCAATTTCTGTCAGGTATTGCATGAAAGATGGGCGAAAAACACCTTTGTCTACCAAATGGCTCAGTTGGCTCGGATGCCCTGTAAATATACAGGCTGTGCATGGCAACTCTTCTCCTGAATGCAATGTTACTGCGCTGATTTTTTTGTCTTTTTGTGTGATTTTTGTGACTGCGCTTTTGCATTGCAACGTTATATTTGGTGTGTCTTTTATGGCTTGTAAAAAAGCTTTGGCTAAGGCTTTACCACCATCATATATACCGTGGCTTGAGTCAAAATAGAGCCCACCCACCAAGGCATAGTCATGGAATGTGGCTTTGTCGGGGGAAACACCATAGAGCAAACAGCGGGATTTGATCATCTGTTGCAAATAAGGTGAGAGGGGAAAATTTTGCAAAGTGTCGTCTAAGGATTGACTGTTTTCAAAAGAAAGTTCCGGTAAGCGTGAACAGGCATTGTTGGTGTAAGGTGATTTTTCTAAAACTTCCAGCATTTTAGCATAGAGCGTGGCAAAACTGTCTGCTTGCTCTTGACCGAATTGCTCTTGTATGCTTGGCAAAAGATCCTTTTCTGTTGGGGGAAAATGGTATGCTTTGGCTTCGCCATTAAAACGAAATTCTTCACGAAAAGGATATAAATTTTCTTCGCCAATATATTTCCATACATCAAGGGCTTTGAGCCAATTTCGTAAAATGCCGCCCTTGCGTAAGCCACCGCCACAGTGAAAGCCCGTATCAAAATGTAGGCTCTTACGTTGAAAACCCCATAAAAGCGGTGCTGGTTTGTTGGCTGCTTCTACAATGCGAATGGATTGCTCAGGGTTTTGCTTAGCAAGCAGCAAGGCCGCAGACATGCCGGTAATGCCGGAACCTATAATGATGATATCGTTCATATAAATGTAACAATGAGGCTTGAGTTGCTACCGCCAAAACCGGCGGCATTGCACAGCATAGTGCGCGGTGGTGTGTCTATACTTTTGTTGAGTACGGGAATGCAATGTGTTTCGGCATCGCCCTTTTCAAAATTAGGAGAGCCCGCGCAAAAGCCTTTTTGAGCCATAAGGCAGGCATACACCACTTGGGCAGAACCTGCCATCCAGAATTCATGCCCTGTAAGAGCTTTTAAGGCTAAGACTTTAAGCTTCGCTTTGCTCGGATCTTTGGCACATTGTTCTAAATATTCGGGCGTAAAAACAGTTTGCATATTATGCGCTTCTGCCGCATCTCCTTGAGGTGTTGATGTGGCGTGAGCATTGATTTCTGTAATATCGCTTGGCTGCATCTTGGCGTCATTAAGAGCCATGCGCATGGCATAAGCTAAGCCTGTGCGGCTTGGTGCCACCAGCTCACAACCGTCTGAAGAATAGCCAAAGCCGCAAATTTCGCCCAATATGGGCGCATTACGCTTTTTGGCATGCTCGTATTCTTCGAGTATGAGTGCTGCTGCTCCACCGCTTGGCACAAGGCCATCGCGCTTGACATCAAAGGGCCGCGAAGCTTTGTGAGCTTCTTCGTTAACAGAAAAAGCCCCAAGTCCGTCAAAGGCACTGATGGTTTCTGCCCCAAGTTCTTGTGCGGCACCGCACACCATAATATCTTGGCGACCAAGGCGTATGGCATCGGCTGCTTGACCTATGGCCAAAAGTCCGCTGGCACAAGCGGCACTGATGGTCCAAGAGCCACCGGATATACCAAGAAGCACACCCAAATTCATGCTTAGGGTGGAATTCATTATTTTAAACATATGCCCACTGCCAAGGCTGCTTGTAAGGTCCGGTTCGCGGCGCAGTGCTGCCAGTTCAAAACAAGCTTCTACAGTGGAATCATTACCAAAAATAATACCACAGCGCGAAGATTGCAAAAGTTCTTTTGGGAGGGCGGCTTGTTCTATGGCTTGTAGCGTTGCCACATAGGCTTGTTGCACAAATTCAGACATGGTTTTGCGCTCTTTGCGCGAAAGATAGCTTGCGCCATTAAAGCCCACAATATGACCGGTTAAAGGGCTACGAAAGCCAACTTTTAAACGATCAAGGTCGGCAGTAATGCCAGAGCTTCCTTCGTACAAAGATTTAGCAATGCTTGCATGGTCAAGCCCAAGAACAGAAATGGCGCCAACACCGGTTATGACAACTCTACGCATAGTATAACAGCCTGTTAAAATATATAAAGTAGTTAGTGTAGTATGTTACTACATATAAAGGCCGCCGTTGACGGCTAGCACTTGCCCTGTCACATAAGAGGACATGTCCGAACAAAGAAAGCGCACGCATTGTGCCACTTCGTTAGCAGTGCCTGCGCGGCCTTGGGGAATAATCTTGAGGTGCTCGCCCATGTTTAGGTGTTCGGTCATGGCTGTTTCAATAAAGCCCGGAGCCACAGCGTTTACAAGCACATTTCTTTTGCCAAGTTCACGTGCCAATGCTTTGGTGGCACCAATAAGGCCGGCTTTGACGGTGGAATAATTTACTTGCCCGCCCAAGCCCATTTGGCCAGAGGTGGAAACCATATTAACAATGCGCCCTTGCCTTTTTCGTTGCATCAAAGGCACAAGCTTGCGGGTTACATGGAAAAAACCATTTAAATGTACGTCAACAACGCTGTTCCAGTCTTCATAGCTCATAAGGCCAAAAATATTGTCTTTGGCAAAGCCGGCATTGTTGATGAGCGCATAGGGGGTGTTTTTTTCTAAAAGAGGGTCTAAGCTTTGAGCCACAGCTTCTGCATTGCAAACATCAAAGGGCAGCAGTTCGCAAGTTCTGCCAAGAGCTTCAATTTCTTTTTGTATTTCTTGAGCTCCTTGGTGGTCAGAACGGTAATTTAACCAAATATTAAAACCGTCTGCTGCCAAGGCTAAGGCCGAAGCCTTGCCAATGCCTTTGCTGGCACCTGTTACTAAAGCGATTTTTTGTGATTCCATGATCCATCCTAGGCTTTTTGTTATATTTGTATGCTAAAAACAAAGTATATTACGCCTAAATACGCAAAAACTAAGCCAAGGTAAAGTAAAAAATGTGTGTTTATAATGATAAGAAATTATGATATAATTTTGGGTAAAAATTAATACTTGCAATGAGAATGGAAAATAAATTAGGTTGTCGTAAGCTACAAACAAGAGCTTGCTATATTATGTTTAAGCAGGCTTTTGACATAGGGTATAAACAGCAACAAGAAGGAATTACAATGGAAAAATCAAAAGTTTTTTTTACGGATATGCGATGTAAAGTGGGCACAAGCCTGCAAATGAAGCTTGAAAAACTCATCCGCAAAGCCGGTATGGCGGATATGGATTTAGAAAGTAAATTTGTGGCCATAAAAATCCATTTTGGAGAGCCGGGCAATTTATCTTTTTTACGACCCAATTTTTCAAAAACTGTAGTAGATGTACTTTTGGGACAAAAAGCAAAACCCTTTCTTACCGACTGTAATACCCTTTATGTTGGACGCCGCAAAGACGCTTTAGAGCACACCACTGCAGCTTATGAAAATGGCTATTCGCCTTTTTCCACAGGTTGCCATGTAATCATTGCCGACGGTTTAAAGGGCACAGATGATGTGGAAGTGCCGCTTACAAATACGACATATTGTCAAAGTGCGCGTATTGGGCGCGCTGTTATGGATGCTGACGTGATTATTTCTTTGAATCACTTTAAGGGGCATGAATTGACAGGCTTTGGCGGCGCCATTAAAAATATTGGCATGGGCTGTGGCAGCCGTGCCGGAAAGATGCATATGCACAGCGATGGCAAGCCTACAGTTACTGAAGAAAAATGCCGCGGCTGTGGTGTGTGCAAAAAATTCTGTGCGCACAGCGCCATTAGCTATGATAGCGAGAAAAAAGCCCACATTAATCATGATAATTGCTTAGGTTGTGGGCGCTGCATGGGCGTTTGCAATTTCGACGCCATTGTTGCTCCTTTTGACACTGATCCCGATGTATTAAACTACCGTATGGCTGAATATGCTTTGGCAGTTGTGCAAAACAGACCGCACTTTCATATTAGCATTGTAAACCAAGTGTCGCCTTATTGCGACTGTCATTCTGAAAATGATGCCGCCGTGGTGCCAGATATTGGCATGTTTGCAAGCTTTGATCCTGTGGCTTTGGATAAGGCTTGCATTGATGCGGTAAATGCCGCTCCGGCCATTGGTTCAAGCATTATGCAAGATTGCGGTTGTAAGCATGGCCAGATTGGCGACCACTTTAAGAGCATTCACCCAAGCACCAATTGGCGCAGCCAAATAAGTCATGCCGAATCCATTGGTTTGGGCAGTGGTGAATATGAACTTATTACAATGAAGTAAATGTAACGAATAAAATTATAATCGAAAAAGCCCCTTGTTTTCGTGAAAATGAGGGGCTTTGCTTTGCAAGGATATCATATGGTTATAAGGCAAGAAGAGCCTAAGGATTATGCCGCAGTGTATGCAATGGTAAAATTGGCATTTGCTGGTGCAGAACATTCAGAAGGCAACGAGCAGGATTTGATTGTTCGCTTAAGAAAAAGTGAAGCTTTTATTCCAGAATTATCACTGGTGGCCATTGTAAATGACGTTTTGGTGGGGCATATTTTATTCACAAAAATACGCATTGGTAATAGCACAGAGCTTGCGCTTGCTCCTGTGGCCGTGGCTCCAGAGTATCAAAAAAAGGGAATTGGAAAAGCTTTGATATGTGAAGGGCATAAAATAGCCAAAGAAT
>CAYJGS010000107.1:0-7396 GCA_964369505.1 uncultured Desulfovibrionaceae bacterium
CTCCTTCCCCCCACATAAATTCTTACTACCAATCCAGCGTAGCTTTGAAGGCTGTGACCAGTTCGCGCACGTCTTCTGTGCAAAGGGTAGTGTTTCCTGCCAGTAAGCTGAGCTTGGTATCGTCGGTGACGGTGCCTATGCGTGCAAAGAGTGTGTGACGCATACAGGCTTCAAAAAGCGGTGCTTTTTCCGGCGAAACGCTCACAAGCAAGCGGCTGGCGGATTCGCTATAGAGCAATTCTGCAAGATTCATTTCTTCGAAGGCAGGTATGGCTTGCACATCTACTTTGGCGCCAAGGCGGCCGCCTATGCACATTTCGGCCAAGGCCACGGCAAAGCCGCCGTCGGAAAGGTCATGACAGGCAGAAACAAGGCGTTCGTAAATGGCTTTGTGTAGAGCGCGGTATCTTGGCAAAGCGCTGTCTACTTGCACCATGGGCACGGTATTACAAGAAAGGCCAAGTTCTTGCGCAATTTCTGAACCGGCCATTTCGCGGCGTGTGCCCCCAAGTATATAGATGATATCTCCGGCTTTTTTAAAGTCGGACGTTTGGGTGCGCACCACGTTTTCGATGACGCCCATAACGGTAAAGAGCAGGGTAGGTGGAATGGAAATTTTTTCACCGCCGCCTGTGTAGTCATTTTTCATGGAGTCTTTGCCAGAGACGCAAGGGACACCATAGGCTAAGGAAAATTGCGATAGAGCTTTGCAAGAGCGCACCAATTGCGCCAATTTATATTCGCCGTCCGGTGTTTTTTCTGATTGCACAGGATCGCACCAGCAGAAATTATCAAGGCCTGCCATATGGTCGGGGTCTGCCCCCACAGCCACAGCATTGCGTATGGCTTCATCCATGGCATTGGCTGTCATCCAATATGTGTCATAATCGCTGAATTTGGGGCAGATGCCATGGGCAATAACAAGACCGGCATCGGATTCGAGTACGGGGCGAATAACGCCGGCATCAGAAGGTCCGTCGCGTTCCACGCCTACCAAGGGCTTAATGGCCGAACCGCCGCGTACTTCGTGGTCATATTGACGGATAATATATTCTTTGGAACAAATATTAAGGCGCCCAAGCATGGTTTTTAAGAAACTTCCCGTTTCACTTACAGGCATATCTATGCGTGTATCTTCGTGCTTTGGAGCTATCCAACGAGCATTGAGTTGCAATTGCGGCACACCGTCGTGCATAAATTCCATGGATAAATGCGCCACCAATTTCTGCCCATAGGTAATATGGAAATAGCCTGAATCGGTGTAGGTACCAAGAGCTGTGGCTTCCACGTCCATTTGTTTGGCAAGGGCGAGGAATTCGTCTAATTTTTCCGGCGGTACGGAAAGGGTCATGCGTTCTTGGGCTTCGGATATGAGAATTTCCCAAGGGTGCAAGCCGTCATATTTTAAAGGTGCTTTTGCTAAATCAAGTTCACAACCGCCCGTATCTTCTGCCATTTCACCCACAGAAGAAGAAAGGCCGCCGGCACCATTATCTGTTATGGCATTGTAGAGGCCAAGGTCACGGGCGCGCATGATGCAATCATACATTTTGCGCTGGGTAATGGGATCGCCGATTTGCACGGCCGTGGCGGGGGAATCTTCGTGCAATTCTTCGGAAGAAAACGTGGCGCCGTGAATGCCGTCTTTGCCAATACGACCCCCAACCATAACAATAATATCACCGACTTGCGCCTTTTTTTCATGGCCTGGTTTTCCGGCCACTTCTGTGGGGATAATGCCCACAGTGCCGCAATATACAAGGGGTTTACCAAGAAAACGTTCATCAAAAACAAGTGAACCGTTTACTGTGGGCACACCGGACTTATTGCCGCCGTGTTCAACACCTTCGCGCACACCTTCAAGCACACGGCGGGGGTGTAAAAGCCTTGGGGGTAAAGCTGCATCGTGGAAAGGAGAGGCAAAGCAAAATACGTCGGTATTGCACACAAGTTCAGCCCCCATGCCTGTGCCCATGGGGTCGCGATTAACGCCCACAATGCCTGTGAGTGCACCGCCATAGGGGTCAAGAGCCGAAGGGCTGTTGTGAGTTTCCACTTTTATGCAAGCGTCGTAAGCGCCGATAAAGGCTATGACTCCGGCATTATCTTTGAATACCGACTTACAAAAATCGTGTTCACCAAGGCGCTTGCGGATGAGCGCTGTGGTATCGCGTATACAGGTTTTATAAAGATTATCCACGGTTTCTGTGACATTGGTTTCTGTATTCACATAGTTTATGCGCGAAGCAAGTATTTTATGCTTACAATGCTCTGACCATGTTTGTGCAAGCACTTCCAGTTCAGCATCGGTGGGATCTGCCGGCAAGCCAAAGGCTGCACGTTCGGCCTTTACCGCCGCATCTTGAAAATAGGCACGTATGGTTTGCATTTCTTCTAGGTTCAAGGCCAGCGTATTTTCACGGCTGATTTTGAGCATGGCCGCATCATCCATGGCGGATAAGGTCACAATATTCACAGCATCACACGATGCACCGGTAACTCTGGCAGCTTGGGCTTCAAAACCCGGTGCTGTTTGCCATTGTTCACGGCTCTTTATGCGGTAACGCTGAATGAGCTCATTGCACAAAAGATTTTTTGCTATATTTTCCACAACGTCTATATCTAGCGGGGCATGGGGAGCTGCATAAAAGCGGTATTGTATGGCGGTATATACGGCCACATTTTCGCGGTCGCGCTTAAGCACCATGGCCGCTGTGTCGCGTGCGGTGCGGGCTTCATTATCAGTAACACCAGGACGAAAACCCACTTCTAAAATATAGGCCGGTTCTTGTGCCGCCGCATTTTTTATGAGGGGTAAGGGCTCAAGGCTTGCGCTTTGCACCACAGGGTCATGCCACACGCCCTCTTCTATTAAAATATCCATGGCCTTGGCATCAAGGCCTTCCACTGTGAATACTTTTACCTGACGCACAGAATCAAGCTCTATGCCCAAGGCTTTGGCTATATGATTAGCTGTTTTTCTGCCTACGGTGTCCATGATATGTGGGTGCAAGCCCACTTCCATACGGTATAGCATGCGGTACCTACTATTTTTGTCTTTGTTGTACATACAGTATCATCTGCTGCAAGAGAGTTTGCTCAGATCCTTTAGGCAATACTGCTAAAGCATTTGCTGCCTTTTGCAAAGCAGAACTTGCCATTTCACGTGTTTTTGCATCATAACCCAAGCGGCAAATTTCTTCGCCAATACGAGCAGCTTCTGCGGCAGAAAATGTGCCGTTAACAAAGGCTGCATCAAAGGCTTCGCGCTCTTTTCCCTGTAAATATTCTCTGTATAAGCGTACAGGAGGGGTGAGTTTGCCCTCGCGCAAATCACCGCCTGTGGGTTTGCCCGTAATACTTTCCGGAGCAAAATCAAGGGCATCATCCACCATTTGAAAAGCCATGCCAATGCCTTGGCCATATTCTGCCACATGGAGCAAACTTTCTGTTTGTGCTTTAGCTTGTAAAGCCCCAAGAACACAAGAAGCGCGCAAAAGCCAGGCTGTCTTTCCAAGCACTATTTCTTCGTATATATCTGCACCTTGCGCTACATTACGCAAATGCTCGATTTCAAGAATTTCTCCGGCTGCCGTATGCATGGTGGCTTCTGAAAAACAGCGGCACAAGCGCACATCACCAAAATCTGCCACCATGGCATTGGCGGCAGAAAGCAAGGCATCGCCCGCAAGTATGGTGCTTGTTACATTATAAAGCGTATGGGCTGCCGGTTTTCCCCTTCTTGTTTCGGCCTTATCAAGCACATCGTCGTGCAAAAGTGTTGCGGCATGGAGCATTTCCATGGTTATGGCAAGGTCGTAGATATCATCTTTTCCATAACCGAACATTCTTGCCACAAGCACACACAAAAATGGCCTAATACGTTTACCGCCCGCGGCAAAAATATGTTGCGCAATGGCGTGCACAGGCTTTGGCAAAGAAAAAAGCATGCGATCTATGGCTTTTTCTATATGTGGCAATTCTTCTGCCAAGCGCGTTTTCAACTCTTGCATAATATTTCCATTAGGCTAATAATTGCGCCACCAAAGGCCGCATGGCTGCCAAAGCCTCGCTAAAAGCGCGGTATTCCGGATCACGTGTTCCCACAAGGTTTGACACAGTGCGTATTTCTAATAATGGCAAGTTATAACGCGAACAAGCCATAGCTATGGAAAAACCTTCCATATTTTCTAATAAAGAGCCGCCGTACACTTTGTATAAACGCGTAGCCCTTGCCTGGCAACAAGTAACCCCTGCCACAGAAACAGACGTGGCTTCTCCTTGTAATGGACAGTATCTAAGCCTAGTATTCCATTGCAAAAGCTCCGGCAAAACCACTTCGTCCCACACTTCTTTTTCCGGAGTTTGCCATTGCGCATAGCGAAAGTTTTTTACATCCACCTCATCGCCTGCCGCAAGGCAAAATTCGGGATACACTTCACGAACCACACGCCAGTGCGAACAAAGGGCAGCGTTTTCTAAATTAAAGCTACCGGCAAGGCCAATATTAATGATTGTGCGCGCCTTTTGGGCAATGGACAAAACCTTACCCATGGCAAAGGCGGCATTAAGGGCCCCTACGCCGGTCACAAGCACGCCATTGCGCCTTTCGTGCTCATCGGTAAAAAAATGTATTTCTTGCTCAGCCCCGTTTGAGGCTATGGGTGCAAGATAACTAGGCTTTGCGGCATTCCATTCTTCACTAGTAGCCACCACAAAAAGTATATGCATTACAGTCGCCATACCTCCATGCCGATTTTTTTAAAGGCTTCTTTGGCAAAAAAGGCCTTCACATCCATAAGCACGGCCTGCTCCGGCATGGCAAATCGTGCACGTAAATCCACTGGACTCAATGATCTGTATGCATCGTGCCCCACAGCCAAAATGAGGGCATCCAAATTCTGCAAAGCTTCAAGGCTCACAAGCTCTTGGCCATATTCGTGCATGGCTTCTTGTGCATCGGCCATAGCATCGTGCACCAACACCTCGCAAGCGTATTCTTTAAGTTCGGCAATAACATCCACCACGCGCGTATTACGTAAATCAGGCACATTTTCTTTGAAAGTAAAACCCAAAATGCCCACACGCGCATTATATACGGGGCGCTTTTTTTGTATGAGTTTTTTAATGGTGCATTCCGCTACATATTTGCCCATATGGTCGTTTATACGCCGCCCTGCTAAAATAACTTCGGGGTGATAGCCCATTGCTTCAGCCTTAAATGTCAAATAATATGGATCCACACCTATGCAGTGCCCCCCCACAAGACCCGGCCGAAAGGGCAAGAAATTCCATTTTGTTCCGGCAGCTTCAAGCACTTCTTGCGTATCTATTTGCAATTTATCAAAAATAACAGAAAGTTCATTCATTAGGGCAATATTTAAATCGCGCTGGGTATTTTCTATAACCTTGGCCGCTTCGGCCACTTTTATGCATGAGGCTTTATGAATACCCGCTTTAACCACAGAACCGTATAAAGCCTCTAAAACTACGGCCGCCTCCGGTGTTGAAGCTGCAACAATTTTTACAATGGTTTGCAAGGTATGCACCTTATCTCCGGGATTGATGCGTTCTGGCGAATAGCCCACAAAAAATTCTTTATTGTACGCAAGGCCTGAAATTTCTTCTAAAAGAGGTACGCATTTTTCTTCGGTAAGCCCTGGATATACCGTAGATTCATACACCACAATACTGTCTTTTTGCAAATATTTCGCAACGGTACGCGTGGCACCAAGCACAGGATTTAAATCGGGGTTACGGTGCGCGTCGATGGGAGTTGGCACAGCCACAATAATAATAGCGGCGTCTTTAAGGCAAGAGGCATCGGCGCTATAGTGTACACGCACATTTTGCAATTCTTGGCTGCTCATCTCATTGGTGCGGTCTATGCCCTTTTGCAATTCTTCCACCCGTGCAGCACTTATATCAAAACCAATAACATCCATATGTTCAGCTAAGGCCACAGCCAAGGGCAAGCCCACATAACCTAAACCAACCACAGCAACCTTAGCCTTACGCTCACGAATTTGTTCAAAAGTAATCATTATAAACACCAACTATTATAGTATGTTTGACATATTAAACGAGTTACAACCACGCACAAAGCCTGTTTATTTACTTTACAAAAAAAACCTTGTGCTGCACCATGCGGCATGAACTTTGACATACAACTTTTTTTATGTGCCGTGGGCTTGGCCTTTATTTTTGAGGCTCTGCCTTGGACACTTTTTCCGGAAACGGTGCGCAAAATCATGCTCACCCTTGTATCTTCGCCTGAAAAACAATTACGCACCATGGGCATTTTGGGCATATGCATTGGTCTTTGCCTTGTGTGGCTTGGAACCAATTTTTTTTAATTTAACAGTGAGCTTGCGCCCCAAAGCTTTATTTTTGTGCGCTTCACCCACCGCCGCGCAAATGCTCTTGGCCTTAATTTCTGCTTTTTTCAGCCATATGCAAACATACAATGCCAGAAGTAAGCTCTGTATGCCAAGCTGCAGCAAAACCTGCGGCGCGCATTTCTTCTTCTAATTCTATGGCTGTTGGAAAATTTGCTATGGTATCAGCAAGATACGTATAAGCGCTAGCATCACCAGAACAAATATTGCCAAGGCGCGGTAAAAATTTTTGCAAATAAAAATTATATAAGCCGCCCCAAATTTTATTCTTACCTGAACCAAACTCTAAAATACATGCCCTCCCTCCGGGCACAAGCACTCGAAACATTTCGGCAAAAGCTTCTTCACGCGGTATAATATTACGAATACCAAAGGCCATGGTAATAGCGTCAACTGAAGCATCGGGCAAGGGAATTTTTTTGGCATCAGCCGCCACGGGAAAAATTTTTTGTGCCCCTTTTTTACGCAATTTCTTTTGCCCCTGCACAAGCATGGGTGGGCAAAAATCCATGGCTGGTACCATGGCATGCGGGTAACGCTTTTTTATGGCAAGAGCAACATCCAAAGTGCCCGCAGCTAAATCGAGCACGCGCCCTGTATTAAAAAGGCGCACTTCACGCACAAGGCGCTTGCGCCATAAACGATCAATGCCTAAGCTTAATACTATATTTAGTCTATCATACCAAGGCACTATACGCTCAAACATATGAGCTACGACCTGACCATGACTTTGAGAGCTTTGCATTGTATTTTTATTCACCATCTTTCTCTATATAGGTCTCGCTTGCCCTTTTGTCTATGGTTTCAAGTACAACACCGTACACAAGAGGAAATATTTCGGCAAAATTGGCTGGAGAAACGCTACGAGTTTCAATAAACTTTGCCACCAATTCTTTGGTAACTTGTAAAGCTTCTTTGGCGTTTTTTTCCACAACAACACTCCTTAAAATAGTCGAACATGAAAAACGCATTTTCAATGCATTTTTCTAAAGGCACGC
>CAYJGS010000108.1:0-7382 GCA_964369505.1 uncultured Desulfovibrionaceae bacterium
TGGCGCTAGAGAAAGTGTCTCCTTCCCCCCACTAAAATTTTATAAAGAAAGACGCGGGTGCATATTGCCTTGTGTATCAAAGCTTATGTCTTGCAATTCACCTATATATTCCACAGATGATTTTTCTTGTAATTCGGGAAGTAATGCTTCAGAAACAAAGCATTCGGTAAGAAAGAGGGTGTTTGGTACTACCACAAGGCGCACGTCCTTGGGCGCGCGTGTGCCTTGCAGGCAGGTGAGCATGGTTTCAAGCACTTCTTTTTCTGTTTCAAGGTGCAGGGGTATGTGGGCACGCCTGGGGAATGTTGTAGTTAAGCAGTTTAAATACGTTGGTTTTTTGTCGATTTTGTCTACAAGCTTTTGTGTAGTAAAATCTGCTAAGCCTATGCCGCAAGCGTTGCCGTGTGATACTTCTGCCAAATCCCATACGGCGATATAGCGTATAAAAGGATCTTCGGGTTCAGGTTCACCTTGTATGCCTAAACGGCCAACAATATTGGTGTCCATGCCTGTGCCACTAAAGGTTTTGCTGATTTCTTCTACTATGAGTGCGTCTAAATTGGTTACGGGTAGGCTTGGCATGAGTGTTTTTGAATAGAGCAAGAGATCTCTTTCTTCGTTAAAAAAAGTTTCCGGCAAAATAGCTTTGATGAGCGCTGTTTCTTCGTAGGCATTTTCGATGATGCCAATGCCGCCGATGATGGGCATACGTTCTAAAATAATTTTGCCCACATCTTTTAAGAGTGGGGAGAGCATGGTGGCTTTGCCTTGGCTGTGAAATTGTTGCGCTCCTTCCGGCCCGCCAAGTCCCACCACAAGTTTTTTGAATAAGCCGCTTTCCACGTCTCCTTTAAAAGAAGTGTGCGTTTTAATGCGATTTATAGGAATAATAGCGTCCACAGCAAAGGCAGATTCTAGCATATAGGCTTGGAGGTTGGTGGCGGTTTTTCCTATTTCTCGCCCTTTGATGCAGGTCCAGATGGGGGCATCCATGCTTTGTTCTGTGATACCAAGGCTTGCAAGGTATTCTCTTTGTCCTTTTTCTGTGCCGCCGCCGTGGCTGCCCATGGCTACCAAAAATATGGGCTCAGCTTGTATGGCGCGCACGCACTGCACGGCGGTTTGCAACATGGGCACAATATTTTGTATGCCGCGACTGCCCACGGTAAGCCCTATTTTTTTTCCGGCTGTTATTTTGGCGTGTCGGAGAATTTTTTCTATTTCTTCGCGCATGCTTTGTGCTATATCAGCAACAATGGGTCTTGGAAAATGTTGATGTATTTTCATGAGTTTAGGATACGATTGAGACATGTAAGCAGACTCCTTGTCATGTTTTTTTATTGCAAAACATCAAGCCAATGATATACAAAAGTATTTTTGGGCGCGTGGGCGCTCAATTGCATAATGCAACCGCTGCATCCTGAAATAACATATGTTGCGCCGTGTTCTGTGTGTGAAAAACCTTGCCAGCAAGTATTTGCCAAGTCTTCGCTTAAAGTGGGATTGAGCATCTTTAAAACCCCTCCAAAACCGCAACAAAGGGCTTTGCCTTTTTGTAATTGTGGGAAGACTTTTTGTAACTTAAGCAAGTCCATATCTTTTCCTTCCCAATGGCAAGGGGAATGATAGTGAATGACTTCTGGCGCGTTGGGGCTTGCTTGTATGCAATCTGTTTGCAGCAATGATGCAAGAGGTTGCAAGCTTGCAACAAAAGCTTCTTGTTGTTCTTTTGAATGGCAAGTGTAGTGTCGCAAGCTGTGTATGCAGGATGCGCAAAAAAGTATTATCATGGGGCGCCCTGCTTTTTCCCACACGTCTATATTATGTTTGGCGGCTTTTTGGGCAGCGCTTGGCAGGCCTGCGTGTTCATAGGTGCCGCCGCAACACTGGAAATGGACTGTATCAAGAACATGAGCGCCAAGATTTGCAAGCATTTTTTTTGCTTTTTCTATCCACTGAGGGCGCAGGTTTTGGGCTGTACAGCCCGCAAAAAGAGCCACATTTTTGCCGTAAAGCTTATTAGTGCTGCTTGACGCATCCATATCTTTTATGTGCGCCCAAGGTTGCATGGCGGGTGGTTCTTGCATGGCTAGGGCAGAAGCGTGCAGTATGGCTAATTTGGAGGGTAGCATTTTTTTGGGCACCCACGGCGCCATGCGTTTAGCCGGAGGCCAAAGCACAGCGCTGTGTTGTATCCATTCACGCCATGCGTATTGTTGCCATTTGGGGTGTTTGGCGCGGGCTTCGGCCAGCACTTTGGGCACAGAAAGCTTTAGTGGGCAGACATTTTTACAGCGTTCACAGCTGGTGCAATGGCCGGCCAAGTGCATCATTTTTTTCCATTGCAAAATATCATCGCCGTGGGGTTCAAGGGCTGTGGCTAAAAGGAGCTGCTTGGCCTTTGGACTGTATTCTTCGCTTTTAAAGCGTTGGAATGTTGGGCACGTGTTGAAGCAAGCTCCGCACTGTGTGCATGCTTGATTTTTTTTCATAGCTAGTACCCTTTGCCGGGGTTCATAATGCCGTGTGGGTCAAAAACTTTTTTAATGCCGCGCATGAGTGCCAAGGCTTGGGGTGCAATTTGTATGCTTGGATCTTTTACAATACCGCAGCCGTGCTCGCCGGAGCATGTGCCCCCAAGGGCTATAACAGCGTCATTAACAGCTTTTTTGGCCGCGTATACGCGTTTGGTAAGTTCAGTATCTGCGTTATCATACAAGAAATTTACGTGAATATTACCGTCTCCCACATGCCCAAAATGGATGAGGGTTACGTCATATTCTTTGGCAATGGCTTCTATGCGCTTGATGGCAGGCACAAGCTCACCACGGGGCACGGTAACGTCATCAGAAGCTTTATGTGGCCCAAGCAAGAAGGCCGTGGGATTAATGCGGCGGCGTATTTCCCATAGGGGTTCTTCTTCTGCATGGCCTATGCCCGTCATATGCCAGTGCGATGTGGGAATATTGTCCACAATCTTTTGCACTTCAAAGGGCAAGGTTTCACGGCTTCCGTCTACGCGTATGAGCAAAAGTGCGCCCACATTTTCAGGCCAAGGCACATTGCCTTGTGAAGCCATAAGGTTCACCACGGTGTCGCCAATATATTCGAGGGCACAGGGTAAAATTCCCGCCGCAAAAATTTTACCGACCGCACCAAGGGCTGTGGGGCAATTTTCATAACCTACCAATACAGAAGCGGAAGTTTCGGGCTTTGGCAAAAGCTTAAGCCAAATTTTGCTGATAAAGCCCAAGGTTCCCTCAGAACCAACCATAAGCCTGGCAAGGTCTAAGCCGACGACATCTTTGTGATTTCTACCGCCAAAGCGTACCAATTCGCCATTTGGCAAAACCACTTCCATGCCCAAAACAAAATCGCGGGTAACGCCGTATTTCAAGGCACGCATGCCACCGGCGCACGTGATAACATTGCCGCCAATGGTGGAAGAATTGACTGTGGCGGGATCTGGGGGATAATATAAGCCCTTGGCTTCACACGCGGCTTGAAATTCGCCGGTATTTACCCCAGGTTCCACCACAGCCACAAAGTCTTCGGCGGATATGTCTAGTATGGCATCCATATATAAAGTGGAAACAATTATGCCGGGAATAACGGGCACACAATCTCCCACTAAATTGGTACCGCGTGCGCGTATATAAATGGGAATGTGTTCGTTGTTCGCATAGCGCAATAATTTTTGCACTTGCTCCACATTTTTTGCACGTACCACGGCCAAGGGCGTGCCTCTTTTCATACTGGCATCAGAACCAAAGACATACATGTCTTCAGCTTCGGTGAGCACGTCGTTGGGGAATACTTCGTGCAAAAAAGCTATATCGTTTGCGGTCAAGGTTGTTTTTAAGTCAAACATAATGTTTACCTTGTGTTGTATAATAAAATATTAAGATTTTTTAAACATTCGCACAAGCGCTTGCTTGCCCATGCCCCAAAGAGGAGTGCCGTTTAAAAGTGAAAAAGCCGAAAATACCAATAAGGTAGCGGAAATGGGATTTTCAAAGAAAATGCTCCACGAGCCTTGGCTGATGAGCAAGGATTGATTTAAGCTCATATCCAACATTTGCCCAAGAATCATGCCCACAACCAAGGGAGCCACCGGCACGCGCAATTTGTCCATAATATAGCCCAAAAAGCCAAAAGCAAGCATGAGGTAAACATCAAACATGCTATTATTAATGGCAAAAGCGCCTATAATACAAAAAACGGTGATAATAACGGCAAGCAATTTTGCAGGAATTCGTGTTACATATACGGCTAAGCGTGTGAAACCTAAACCAATGCCAAACATAAAGAAATTTGATATGAGCAAAGCCCAAAGCAGAGTATAGGCCACATCGGCATAGTCGGTCATAAGTGTTGGTCCAGGCATAATCCCGTGGGTCATAAGCCCGCCAAGTAGTATGGCTGTAGAAGAACTGCCGGGAATACCTAAAGAAATCGTGGGTACAAGCGCACCACCCACAACGGCATTATTGGCGGCTTCCGGTGCTGCCACTCCATAGGTGGAGCCTTTGCCAAAGAGCTTCTTTTCATCGTCGGAAGCAAAGCGCTTTGCTTCATTATAGGCAAACCAACATGCCGTATCGCCGCCGGTGCCGGGAATAAGACCTGTGAAAACACCAATGCCGCTGGAGCGCAAAATGGTGGGCATAAGTGGTTTCATGATCTTCCATTTAGGCATAACGCTGTCTTCAATACTACCGCGCTGTGCATTGTCTTGCAGGTCATTTTCGATGAGTCGAATAACTTGGGGAATGGAAAACAAGCCAATAAGCGCTACAGTAAAGGCTATGCCGGAATACAATTCAATGGAGCCAAAGGTAAAGCGTGGAATTCCGGTGATGGGATCCATACCAACGGTAGAAATTAATAAGCCAAAAGCTCCGGCTAAAAGTCCTTTGATGGTAGATTCTTGCGACAATGAAGCCAAGATGGTCATGCCAAGTACACCTACAGCTGTAAGCTCCACAGGGCCAAATTCCACAGCTACGCGCCCAAGAACAGGAGCTACGGTAAGTAAAACTATACTACTGATAACGCCGCCCACAAAGGAGGCTGTTAAGGATATACTTAATGCAAGACCGGCTTTGCCACTGTAAGCCATGGGGAAACCGTCAAGAATGGTGGCTGCAGCCGAAGGTGTACCCGGGGTGCGCACCAAAATGGCCGCAATGGATCCCCCATACATGGCTGCCATATAAATGGATGCCAACATGCTAATGCCCGTTTCTGGGGGTAGGGGGAAAGTTACAGGCACAAGTATGGCAATGGCCATGGTGGCAGAAAGACCGGGCATGGCCCCCACAAAAAGGCCAATGGTGGTGCCTATGGCAATGGCCAGCAAATTAGTGGGATAGATAACATGTGTGAGGCCTAAGAGTATATTATCAAGGAACATGGCTTATCCTCCCAAAAAGTATTCTAAAAGTCCAAGAGGAACAGGTAGATGCAAAAATTTTACAAACAGTATATAGATAAAAACAGAAAATCCAACACCTATGCAAACGGAAACCCTAAGGCTGACGGCGCGAAGTAATGCACAGCCTATGACCACAAAGATAGGAGTTGCAAAGAAATATCCTACTGTATTCATAGATAAAACGTAAGCAACAAGCAAGGCCACAAAAATACCTATACGCGCAAAGAGCACTGGGGCAGGTTTTTCTTCTTTTATGTGGCGTTGTAAAAAACTTTGTATAAGCATAATAAGGGTTAAAAATCCTATAAAGCCCATGAGCAGGCGGGGATAATTTGCTGCTGCGGCTGACATTGCATTGGTCTGTTGCCAAAAGAGTACAAGAAAAGCAATGATGGCAAGAGCAAATAGAATATCTTTACGAAAAGCAGACATGTGTACTCCTTTTTGTAATCAAGTTACTTAGATAAGCTTGTGATACATGTGTTTTAGATGCATAAGTCGCATGGCATATGGCCATGCCATGTGATCGACGCTTTTGCAGTTTCCCCTTGCTTGGAACAAGAAAGAGGAAACTGCAAAAAAACACGAGAGATATTATTTTTGGACGTCGTCTTTTACTTCGTTCCAAATCTTACTGAAAATGGCTTCTTCGTCAGCAAAATATTTTGCATACGCATCGCCAACTTTCATATCTACAGGCAAGCCTCTTTCTTCACAGGCTTTTATAAATTCCGTTTCTTTGCTCAATTTTGTGAAAGCGTCGAGCAATTTTGCTCTTGCTTCAGCAGGGATTCCCTTGGGGGCGCCGTAACCGCGCGAACCACCGGCCACAAGGTCAAAGCCAAGTTCACGAGCTGTGGGAACATCGGGGAGCTTGCTATAACGTTCTGCGCTAAAAATAGCTATGGCGCGCAAATTGCCCGCTTTCACTTGCGCAAAAACGGTACCAAGGTTGTTACAGCTTACGTCGATTTTGTTGCCAAGAGCCGCTTGCCAAGAAGGTCCGTCGCCTTCAAAAGGAATCATTTGCACTTCAATGCCGGCAGCTCTAGAAAAACGGATGGTGTTAAAGAAATCATCGCCGCCTGTGCCGGAGTTACCCACGGTTACTTTACCGGGGTTTTTCTTGGCTGCATCAATGAAATCTTGCAAAGTTTTAATGGGGCTGTCTTTAGAAACCACAAGGATGCCTGGGTCGGTGACCACATTGGCAAGAGGGGTAAAGTCATGAATGGTATAAGCTATATCTTTGTTAATGATATAGTTTGTTTGTAGCATAGGAGTGTTGGTGATGGCTATGGTATAGCCGTCGGCTTTGGTGGCTTTGGTTAATCTTGTCCAAGCAATGGCGCCGGTGGCACCTGGCACATATTGGTTGATAAAACCTTTGCCGAGGTATTTTTCTAAATAAGGTTGCGAAAGTTGGGCTAAAATGTCACTGCCACCACCAGGTTTAAAACCTTGTAAAACCGTAATTTGTTTTGTGGGATATTCCGCTGCGTTGGCAAGGCCTGCCATAGGTACAAGTACACACAAGGCTAAAAACACACTTAAGGCTTTTTTCATGATTCACTCCAAGGATTAAGGTGATTGCCAAATACGGCGAAAAAAAAGCTATGGGAACATATTGTCCATAAAACATATCCTGCTTAACGAAGTATAAAGCAATTTGCATGCCATTTTCTTTTAACTGAATTTTCAATAGGATAACTATTTGTGCGTGCGTATGATGCATCAAATGATGCATTTATGCAATGTTGTAATAATACTATACTATATTCATGAGTTATTTGTAGTATGGAGTGCCATGTTTATGAAGTTTAAAAATACCTTCTTAATTTTACCTATGCTGAAAGCTCTGCACAATTATTTTCAGATATAAGTCAATGGTTAAAATTTGAAGATTCACTTAAACACCACAGCCAAACGTGCAGAGCGAAAGGCA
>CAYJGS010000109.1:0-7346 GCA_964369505.1 uncultured Desulfovibrionaceae bacterium
GTGCTGTCTTCAGGAGCTGGGGCTGGAGCATCTGCATTGCCCGCAGGAGTTTGCGGAGTGTTTTGGTTTGTGTCCGATTGGAGGACGGGTTGCGTGTCCGGTACACTGGGTGCTTCTGGAGCCTCGGGCGTAAATAGAGCATTTGAAGGATCATCAATGCCGTCTGTGGCATCAATGCCTTCATATAGTTCTGTTTGCATGATATTTTCGATGGAGCCGCCGCCGCCGGCAGCGGTAAGACCAGCAGCTGGCATAAGGTCTTCGCCAAGGGCTGCAAAGAAGGCATCGCCGGGAACAACACTGCCTTCAACCACAAATTCGGGCATATTGTCAGCATTGTAGGCCACATAAAAATCGGTGAGTTCAATGCGTGCGCCGTCTTCAAAACTGAAAATAAGGCTATCGCCCTCGCGGCTCATGGTGGCTTCGTCGGTAGCAAAACCAAGCTCAAGGCGGTCTTCAGTTTGGGGGGCAACCACTAAGGGTTCAGTTGTACGGGGCTTTTGTAATAATAAATCAGCCATGATTAAATCTCCTTTTGATGCACGCAAAAAGACTGCGCATCAAATAAAATAGGATAAACGTTCCAGTGGATGTGGAGAAGATATGGTCCCAAAAGACATAGAGGGACGGGGAGCACTCCCCAAGCATGCGGTACAAAAAAAACAGCATACTTAAATAAGGTAAGAGGGTGTAAACACCCACACACAAGCTATGAATCTCGCGCGTGATTCACACATATATGCAAGGTGTATACTGTGTCAAGAAAAAAAATATTTTTTTTGAAATATGAAGTCTCTGTATAATTCATTGTGCAGAGGTATCCATAAAATAAAAAAATATCATTGACGGTTTATGTTTTTTTCCATAGCATATTGTGAACAAATATACTTGTGTAAATAATGCAATGCTCTTGAGAGCTTTTTCGTGTGTAGGCGTTTTTAATGCTATGGATGTCTAGCTTGAGGAGGTTTTATGCGTTTATCGGTAAGTAGAAAAATTGTTTTAATGTTGGTATCTCTTCTTTTAATAAGTTCTATAACCATCTATCTTGTATCAACGTATAACTATTCAAGTACGTTAACCTTTGTTTTAGAAGAAAATATTAATACGGCACAAACAAATTTTGTTGCGACCATCAAGGCCACAGAAGATAATATTTTGGATATAGCCAAACTTGGTGCTGATAATAAAAACTTGGCTTCTGCTATACTACGCAACGATACTGCTACTGTGCAAAGCATTGCCAAATCCATCATGCAAGAGACGGGCACCACCATTTTGACCATCACCAATGCCCAAGGGCTTGTGCTGGCCCGCGGACATGATGCAAAACAAGGCGATAGCATTGCCGCTCAATCCACCATTTCTGATGCCCTTAAGGGAACAAGCTCCACTGGTGTGAACATGGGTGCTGTGGCTGCTTCTCTGCGTGCCTCCAGCCCCATCAAGGACGTAAACGGAAATATTGTGGGTACTTTTTCCGTGGGGCATGATTTGGGCAAGCCTGACTTTTTAGACTGGGTGAGCAGCTCCTTGGGAGTGCAAGTTACCTTCTTTAAAGAAAGCACCCGCGCCATGACCACCATTCAAGATGCCCAAGGGCAACGCCTTGTGGGTACCAAGTTAAACAATGCGCATATTGAAAATCAAGTCCTAAGCCAAGGACAGCTTTACTTGGGAGAAAGCCTCATCAACGGTATTACATATTTGGCGGCTTATTGGCCTGCACAAACTTTTGATAAGAAAATTGTAGGGATGTGGTTTATCGGTCTGCCCATTACAGAAGTTTTAAGTTTGGAAAAGCAAGCCAGTACCAATACTATTCTTGTGGCCGCTGGGGTGCTTTTGGTACTTCTTATGGTGGCTGTGTATATGGGCTTGCGTTTTGCAGCGCCCATTAAGCAACTTATGGCCTATGTTAAAGATGTGGAAGACGGCAAACTTGATGCCACTTTGAACATCACGAGCCAAGATGAATTTGGTACCTTGGCCCACGCCCTAGAAGGCATGGTAGTTGAGCTTAAAAGGCAAGCCCACTGGTATGAAGCCACACTTAACTGTCTGCCTTCGCCCTTGGCAGTTATGGACTTAGAAAGAAACTTTGCCTTTGTAAATAATGCGGTATGTGAAATGACAGGTAAGAGCCGTGAAGATTTATTGGGCAAGAGCTGTCATAATTGGGGTGCTTCCATTTGTAAAACCGACAACTGCGCCATTGAATGCTGTGAACGTGGTATCAATGAAGTGAATTTTGAACAGCCGGGTGCCGGACACTTTAAGGCCATGGCCGCGCGCCTTTTAGATCCCGCTGGTAAACATATCGGCTATGTGGACATGGTTTTTGACCGCAACCAAGAAGTGAAATTGGTGAACGAAGCAGAACAAGCTCTGGTAGAAGGCCGCCACGGTGCAGCTAGGGATTTGGAAATAATTGTAGAAAGTATTGCGACTGTTTCTGAAAAATTAACAACACAAATTGACAGTTCTGCTCAAGGAGCCGACACCGCCGCCATGCGCATGACAGAAACGGCCGCAGCCATGGATGAAATGAACAGCACTGTGCTTGAAGTGGCACAAAATTCCAATAATAGCGCAGAATTGGCTGAAAATACTAAACAAAAAGCTCTTGAAGGCTCAAGAATTACTAAGCAGACCGAAGATACCATGGTGCGCTTGCGCGATGAATCCTTGGCTATCAAAGTAAGTATGAGCGAATTGGCAGAGCATGCTCAATCCATCAATACGGTTATGGGCGTGATTTCTGACATTGCTGATCAAACCAATCTCTTGGCCTTAAATGCCGCCATCGAAGCAGCTCGCGCCGGAGAGGCCGGACGTGGCTTTGCGGTGGTGGCTGATGAGGTGCGCAAGCTTGCAGAAAAAACCATGACTTCCACAGCGGATGTTTCGCAAGCCATTAGCGCCATCCAACAAAGTACGGAAGTCAATGTGCATAAGATTGACGCCACGGTAAAAAGCATTGAAGAAGCAGCCCAGCTGGCCATTGCCAGCGGTGAATCCTTGGGTGGTATTTTGGAAATGGCCGAAGTGAGCGCTGATGGGGTGCGCGCCATTGCCACGGCCAGTGAAGAGCAATCGGCCACTTCTGATGAAATTGCTCAATCTATTGCCGATGTATCCGGCATTGTGAATGATACCACCCATGCCATGAGTGAGGCCACCGAAGCGGTTGCAGAACTGAGTAAGCAATCGCAGCAATTAACTAAGCTGATTGAAGATTTGAAGAGTTAACAATTTAGCTAAAGCTTGTGTCGTACATCCTGTGCGACACAAGCTTTATCATAAAGATAATTTTTTCAAATATTTGTTAGGTGACAACGAACTTTATGCCCTAATCCCATATCCTTCCATGCCGGTATAGCATTGCGGCATATATCCATTGCTTTGGGGCAACGCGGATGAAAATGACAACCCGACGGCGGCTGCAATGGGCTTGGTAATTCGCCCATAAGTGGTGGTACATCAATATTTTGTGTGGGGTTGTGTGAAGGGATAGAAGCGAGTAGGGCTTGGGTATAGGGGTGTAAGGCTTGGGTGAAAAGTGTATCTCGTAAAGCTTCTTCTACAATGCGCCCCAAATACATGACCACAATACGCTGGCACATAAAGCCCACCACAGCCAGATCGTGTGAAATAAAAAGGCAAGCCGGGGCAAATCGTTCTTGAATATCTTTTAAAAGATTAAGTACTTGGGCTTGTACCGAAGCGTCAAGTGCCGAAACAGGCTCATCACATACAAGAACTTATGGGTTGGTTATGAGCGCTCTTGCAACGGCTATACCTTGTCTTTGGCCGCCGGAAAATTCGTGGGGATAGCGTGTGGCTTGATCTTCTCTAAGCCCTACAAGTTGCAGTAATTCTGCCACTCGATCCTTGCACTTTTGTGTGTTAAGTCCTTGTACCTTTAAAGGTTCGGCTATGGAAGCGCCAATGGTAAGTCGAGGATTTAAGGAAGAAAATGGGTCTTGAAAAACCATTTGCAAGGAGCCGTCAAGTTTTGCTTCTCCTTGTGTGTTGTACAGGGATTGCCCGTTCAAAAAAATTTCACCTGAGCTTGGGGGTAATAAGCCCACCAAGGTTCGCCCAAGGGTAGATTTGCCGCAACCGGATTCCCCCACAATGCCCAAGGTTTCGCCCTTGTTGATTACCATATCCACTTGATCTACGGCTCGTACAATGGCTTTTTCAGCAAACATGCCTCGCCCTACAGAAAAAAAGCGTGAAAGTGCCTTGGCTTCTAAAACAATATTTTCAGGTGAGGGCGTTGTATTTGTCATAATATATACATGCTTAGGTTATATTTCTTTGCCACTTACGCCAGCACTGGCAAAGGTGGCCATATCATTATAAATGGCAGCAGCAGCTCTGACCATGGAAGCTGCTAAGGCAGCCCCTGTTCCTTCGCCAAGGCGCAAAGACATATCCAAAAGCGGTTTGCCATCGCCTAAAGCGTCGATAATGGCCGCATATCCGGGTTCGGCCGAAGCATGGCTTAAAATACAATAATCCGCCACATTTTTGCAAATATGCTTTGCCGCTGTATAGGCTGCTGTGGAAATAAAACCGTCCACCAGCACAAGAATACCGGCTTTGGCCGCACCAAGCACCATGCCAGCCATGGTGGCAATTTCAAAACCGCCCACCAAGGCCAAGGTATCTACAGCATCGCCTTCTTGCAAGGATTTTTTATGCAAGAGCAAGGCTTTGCGCACCACTTCTGCCTTGTGCGCAACTCCCGCAGCATGCATGCCAGCTCCGGGCCCTGTTATTTTTTCTGGAGCAAGGCCAAGATAGGCGCAAAATAGCGCTGTGGCAGGTGTGGTATTGCCAATGCCCATTTCTCCAATGCCTATAACTTTATAGCCTTTTTCTGCCGCTTCAAGGCTTAAGTCTGCCCCTTGGCACAAGGCGCGTAAGCAAGTTTCTCTATCCATGGCGGGCTTTTGGGCAAAGTTTGCTGTACCTTCGCCAAGTCTTTTGTCTAAAAGATTTTTGTGTGGGGCAAAAGCTCCCCCTACGCAACCTGCGTCCACCACGCTTAATGCTATGCGCATTTCGCGGCAAAGCACACTGATGGCAGCACCTCCTTGTAAGAAGTTTTCCACCATTTGCCGAGTAACGGCCTGAGGATAAGCAGAAATATTTTCTGCAACGATACCATGGTCACCGGCAACGGTAAACATGTGCATAGGATCTACTTGCAGCATTTTTGGGCCTTTTTGTAGACAAAAAATCTTTGCGGCCACATCTTCTAATTGGCCAAGGCTTCCTTGGGGCTTGGTCAAATTATCCAAATGTTCTTTGGCTTTTGCAGCAAAACCTGCGTCTACGGGCAGTATATCTTGAATAAGAGTCTGGAATTGTTTGTTCATAAAGGTCTCTTTAATTAAATTAATATATTATGCAATGATTATGGAATGTTTGCAAATGCAATCTTATTTTCCGTATCTCCACAGCTACTTGTGCAGCACTCTGCAATTAAGAAATCTATAATAGACTGTAAATGCTGGTATTGTGCTGTACAATTTAATTCTCTGCCTTGTCTTTCTTGTTTTATTAAGCTTACAGAAACAAGGGCCGCTATGTGATGGCTTAAGGTAGAAGCGGGCACATCTAAGGCTTTTTGTAAGGCGCCCACAGGCATACCGCCTTCTCCGGCCTTTATTAAGTGGCGATATACGCTAAGCCGTGTGGGGTGGCCAAGCTCTTTAAGAGCGCTGGCTACTCGTTCTAAATCTATGCTAATTCGCTGCATTAATTCACCTCATTGTAAGATTTCAACACAAATTGTTAATTTTATAGAGCGTATTCCTTCACAAAATTAATGAGAGTGAAGAGCCAAAAGACATGAAGAAAAATATACAAATGTCTCTGGTAGACATTCTAGACCATATAAAACTTCTTGACAAGGTTTATGTTTTGATTATACTAGAAATATGGAAATAAAGGACGGCAAATAAATTATCTTTTCTTAAGTGAAAAGTATAGAATGTTAGATATGTTTGCATTGTCATTAAGATTTTTTTTTATAAATTTTATATGAAGGAGTTTTTTATGGAAACACGTAGCGAGTTCATGCCCATGCTTACCGACAGTTTAGAGATGTTTGTTTTTCTTGGGGTGGAACTTTCTGTGCTTTTCTTGCTCATCAGTGCTGCTGTGAGCTTGTTGCAACAATATATACCGGATAGTAAAATACAAGCCTTGCTCAGCGCTTCCAATGGCAGAGGTTATATTTTGGCGGCTTTTTTGGGCGCTGTAACGCCATTTTGTTCTTGCTCCACCATTCCTATGTTGCGTGGGCTGCTCAGAGCTAAAGCGGGTTTTGGGCCAACACTCACGTTTTTGTTTACTTCTCCTTTGCTTAATCCCATTATTTTGGGAATATTTGTGATGACCTTTGGTTGGTATGTTACCGCCATATATACTTTTGTGGCTTTTGTGGTATCTATTATAGCGGGTATTATTTTAGATAAAATGGGTTTTGAAAAACACGTTATCCCGGAAAATGCTCAAACCGTTGCCAGTTGTTGCGCCACAGCGCCAAAGCAAGAAGCTTCTTGTTGCGACAGTCAAAAAGTGGCGGATAAACATTTGCAGCCCTTTGCGCAAAATATGGAACAAAGCGCATCTTGTTGTTCCGCGCCTGCGGCTGCCCCATCACAAGCTTTTTCACCCTTTGAAGTTCCGGGCGCATCCAATGCTTCTTGCTGCGCAAAACCCGAACCGGAGCCTGTTGCGTCTTGTTGCGGTACAGCGCAAGCACAGCCCGATTCTTGTTGTGCTGCCAGCGCTCCCCTTAGCGAATCATCAGGCTTAAAAGAAAAAATCAAACACGCTTTTCGTGACGCATGGGGTCAATTTAAGCAAGTGTTTCCATATCTTGCCCTTGGCGTATCCTTAGGCGCTTTTGTGTATGGTTTTGTGCCCAGCGAATTTATTGCCACCTATGCCAGTGGAGATAACTTTTTTGCCGTGCCCATAGCGGCTGTTATTGGTATTCCGCTCTATGTACGCGTGGAAGCGCTCATTCCCTTAAGCGCTGTTCTTGTGGAAAAAGGCATGGGGCTTGGTGCTGTTATGGCGCTTATTATTGGTGGTGGTGGTGCCAGCTTAACGGAAGTGATTTTGCTCAAATCTTTTTTCCGCACTCCCATGATAATTGCTTTTTTAACAGTTATCCTTGGTATGGCCATTATTGCGGGTTATTTATTTCAATATGTGCTGTAATACAACAGTGTAAAAAAGAATTTGCCATAATGCTAGATAGTTGAGCCTGAAAAACTGTGCAACCATGTATAATTGCGGATGTAAAACATAGA
>CAYJGS010000110.1:0-7342 GCA_964369505.1 uncultured Desulfovibrionaceae bacterium
ACTTATATCATACGATTATTTTTGCTTTTCATTATACGAAGACAGGCATAGTAATTTTTAGCTTTTCAAGTCACCATAATTTTGCTATACTGTGACGATGTCTAGTGTAAAAGTATTCACAACTTTTTTTCGTAAGGACGGTTCTCTTGCAAAAACGCTATCTTCCCATACTCGTGTTTGCGGCTATAGCAGCGGCCGTGGCCATTGGCGGGTACATTATCCCCGAAACAGTGCCCAAAAACCCAGAGCGCATTCTTCTTGACAATGCGGCTGGCAAGGTTGTTTTTAACCACCAAAAACACTTTGAAGATTATGGATTTTCGTGTGCCACTTGCCATCACGAAATGATTCTGACTTCAGAAACGGTGGAAAACTGTGGAAGCTGTCACGGTGTCGCTTTTGACGAAACTTTCCGCACAACCCATGTTGAAAAATACAAAAGCTTCAATTCGTGTGCCACATGTCACCACATGGAATTTGCCCCAAAAGTAGATTGGACACATAAAGCCCACGCTGAAGAATACGGCCTTGACTGTACATCCTGTCACCACGAAGACACAAGCATTGAACCTGAACCGCAAAATTGCGCCGATTGTCACCAAGAAAGTGGCGATGAAAGCATGCCTTCTTTACGCGATGCTGTGCACGTAAAGTGCCAAAGCTGCCATGAAGATATGTTTGATGAAGGCATTAAGGGTTGTGCTTCTTGTCACACCACCGTTGATATGCGTAAAGAATTAAAAGAAAAAGGCCCCAAAGTTTTTAAGGTTAGTGAAAAATACGCATCTTGTGCCGTGTGCCATACTGATCAAAAAATGGATGAACTCATACCAGGCCGCATGAACGCCTTCCATGGTCAATGCATCACCTGCCACCAAGAGGTAGAAAAAGGCCCTTACACGCAAGAACAATGCGCACAATGCCATTTATAGAAGGTGTATTATGAAACAAAACTTTCAAATGCTAAACGACCCACGCTTTAACCTTGTGTATGGAAATACAGATCGGTATACCGAAATGTCATTGCCAGGCACATTGCGCTTGAACAGGGAAGGCTTTACCATTGTTGATGGTATCAAGAAAAAAACAAAAATTCATCCTTATATGTTGCTTGCTGAGCACCCTTCCATAGAAAAAGGTGACTTATTTTCACCCGTGCATGGAGAGATTACAGAAATTAGCGACCGCAGCGTATTTGTAAAAATTACCGAACCTATGGAAGATGCCCCCACTGTACCCACAGTGGACTTGCTTGAAGAGGGTTTATTTGGACAAGACCTTATTATGGCAGTAAAAAAGCTTGGCGTTAACACCAAGTCTTTAGCAAAACAATGCAAAACACTCATAATTAATGGCTTAAACCCTGATCCAGGCGTTACTTGGGCAGAACCCATGCTCACTAACCACGCCACGCATTTAAATAAAGGTATTGAATTGCACAGGCGCATGGCCAGAGCAGAAAAAGTTCTTTTAGCCGTGCCCCATGGAACACAACTTTCTTATGACGGCATAGAAATTGTGCATGTCCCGGCTGATTATCCCAATTCCGTATCGCAATTGCTTATTAAAAACGTTACCGGAAAAGAAAATCCCGAAGATGTTGCTTGCGTAAGCTTGCATAATATTTGGAGCCTTGGCCGTGTGGGCGCTACGGGACTGCCACTCATTGAAACGGTGATGACCGTGGGCTCTTATACAAAATGGAAAAACTATATTGTTAAAGACGGGTCCACCATCGGCGATATTTTACAAGCGGCCGGTATAGCTATTGAAGAAGGCGATACCGTTTTGCGTGGTGGGCCTTTGCGCGGAGAAAGCTTAGACAGTCTTGAGCGCAGTATCACCAAGGGCACGCACGGTGTATTTGTGGTAGAAGCCGGTGCGGTGCCTCGCATGGAAGGGCACAGCCCTTGCGTCAACTGTGGCGCTTGTGTGCTCATATGCCCTGCCCGCTTAGCCCCAAGTATTCTAAGCCGTAATGCTGAATTTGCCCTCTACGAGCGCTGTCGCAGTGAGCATATTTTTTCTTGCTTAGAATGTGGTTTATGCGGTTATGTGTGTATAGCTCGTCGGCCGGTATTGCAATATATCCGTCTTGCGCAACAAAAAATTCAAGAAGAAGACGCGCGCAAGGCAGCTTTAGAACTTGAAGAACTTGAACTCGGCAAAGCCGAATAATGGGAGGAAAAAATGGCAACCCCTGCTTCTAATTCCCTTATGTTGGCCGTTAGTGCTCCTCCTTTTTGGCATTGTGGCCGCACCATACGCAAACAAAATTACCATACCATGCTGGCCTTGATGCCTGCTGCTGCCATGGCCATTTGGCATTGGGGCATACCTGCTGCGCGAGTAATGGCTCTTGCCATGCTCACAGGTATTGTGGTGGAATTTATCTGTCAGCGAATTATGCAACGCGAAGTGATGGTAGACGATTTTTCTGCCGCCATCTCCTGCTTGCTCTTTGCTTTCTTACTACCAGCCGCTGCCCCTTGGTGGATTGTAATCATAGGTTCAGCTCTTTGCATAACCCTTGGTAAGATGGCCTTTGGTGGGCTTGGGGCAAACCCTGTCAATACCACCTTGGTGGGTTGGGCGCTTATGTATGTTTCATGGCCCCTCTATCTTGACCCCAACGCCATGCAATTGAACACAAGCTTTGTGGACCCACTTATTCAGCTTAAATTTTTTAGCGCGGACTTAGCCGAAGAAATCCCTGTGCTTGATTTGCTCCTGGGCAAGCAAATCGGTGGCCTAGGTGCCGCCCAAGCCCTTGGCCTCTTGCTTGGTGGAACCTATCTTTCCATCCGTGGTATTATACGCTGGGAAATAGCATCAAGCTTTTTTGTGAGCGTTATGGTAACGGCGTCTATATTCCACGCCATTGACCCTGAACTCTATGCCTCGCCCATTTTCCACGCACTTACAGGTTCTACTCTGCTTGGCTGTTTCTTTTTAGCCACAGAGCAGGCTTCTTCGCCCGATAGATCTATGTCTATGATGCTTTATGGCGCCATTGGTGGTATATTGGTCATTATTATTCGGGTATACGGCATATATCCTGATGGCGTTCCCTTTGCCATCTTGCTCATAAACCTGCTTACGCCCATGCTGGATTCCATCCGGCCAAAGCCATTTGGAGGTAAATAATGCGCGATATTCTCAAAATGCTGGTAGTGCTCTCAAGCATTTGCGGCATCGCCGGTTTTGCTTTGTCCTACCTTAAAATGGTAACGGCTATTCCCATTGAAGAACAGGTCCTCACCTATGTGCAAGAACCTGTGCTTTCACGAGTTTTTGCCGGTGTAGAAAATTCACCTGTAGCAGACAGAAAAAAATTCACATTAAAAGACGGTCGTAGCATCACAGTGTTTCCTGCTCATAAAGGCGGTAAGCTTGTGGGTGTTGCCATGGAAAATGCTGGCGGCGGTTTTGGTGGCGACATCAGCGTTATGGTGGCTTTCAATCCTACCAATGACACCCTTGTGGGCATTGGCGTTACCACCATGAAAGAAACGCCGGGTATTGGCGATGTCATTTTGCAACCACGCTTTACCGACCAATTTACGGGTAAAAAAATGAACGTGGCTTTAAAAGGTCAAGGCGGTGAAATTGACGCTGTTTCAGGCGCCACAGTTTCTTCTGCTGGCACGGTAACAGCCGTTGCCAACGCTGCCAAAGACTATACTGAACTCAAAGAACAAATCCTCAAAACATGGCCATAGGGGAGCTAATTATGAGTATGATGAAAGAATTTACCAAAGGTCTTTGGAACGAGCTGCCCCCTTTCCGCCTGCTCTTGGGTTTATGTCCTGTGCTTGCTGTAACCAAGTCTGCCGAAAATGGCCTTGGCATGGGCGCTGCTGTTATATTTGTGCTTGTGCTCTCAAACCTTATCATTTCTTTGCTGCGCCATATTATTCCTAAAAAAGTGCGCATTGCCTGTTTTATCGCCATATCTGCTTCTCTTGTGGTATCGTTGGAATTGCTCATGCAAGCATATGCCTACCCCTTGTATCAGCAGCTTGGCATTTTTGTACCACTCATCGTGGTTAACTGCTTAATCCTTGGCCGCGCCGAAGCTTTTGCAGCCAAAAACCCTGTGGCACTTTCTATTGCCGACGGTCTTGGCATGGGCATAGGTTTTACGCTCTCCCTAACTTTCCTTGGCGGTTTACGTGAACTTTTGGGCACAGGGCATCTTTTTGGCAAGTATATCATGTGGGAAGGTTTTGAACCCTTCACTGCCATGATAGAAGCCCCCGGCGCCTTTATTTGCCTTGGTGTTATTCTTGCGGGCATGAATGCCCTAAACCACTGGCAAGCAAAGCGTAAAGGCCTTGAACCACCAGCTAACCCTGTGCATGGTTGTGCTTCTTGCGGCGCCTGCGCTCTTGGTAAATAAGGAGTAATTCATGGATATTTTTCAGCTCTTTATATCAGCCATATTTGTAAATAACATAGTACTTGCGCAATACCTTGGTAACTGCCCCTACCTTGGTTGCTCCAAGGAAAATGGCGTAGCCCTCGGTATGGGCGGCGCTGTTATCTTTGTAACTATCATGGCAACCGCTTGTACTTATGCCATGCAAAAATATGTGTTGACCCCTTTTGACTTAGGCTATTTGCAAACGATTGTGTTTATTCTTGTGATTGCATCGCTTGTACAATTTGTGGAAATGTTTTTGAAAAAAATGGTTCCACCCCTTTATGCGGCTCTTGGCATATTCTTGCCACTCATCACCACCAACTGTGCTGTTATGGGTGTGGCCATTCTTGTGCAACGCGAAAAATTCGACTTCATGACATCTATGCTCTATGCCGTGGCAGCCAGCGCCGGTTTTATGTTAGCTCTTGTGCTTATGGCTGGCATACGCGAAAGGCTCGACACCTGCCGTGTGCCCAAAGCCATGATGGGAACACCCATCGCCCTGATTATGGCCGGACTTATGTCGCTTGCATTTATGGCCTTTAAAGGCATGACCAGCTAGGAGGTTTATTATGGTACTAACATCCGTTCTCACCCTCCTGGGGCTTGGTTTTGTGGCAGCTGTGGTATTGGCTGTTGCTTCACGAGTCTTTTATGTGGAGGAAGACCCACGCGTGGAAGCAGTTATGGACGCCCTACCAGGTGCCAACTGTGGCGGTTGCGGCTATGCAGGTTGCGAAGGCTATGCCATCGCCGTTGTTAACGATGCCTCTGTGCCCGCTTCGCTTTGTGTGGCTGGTTCTGCAGACACCACAGTTACTGTTGGCGAACTCACAGGTAAAGCCGTGGGCGCCTCAGACCCGCTTATTTCTTTCCGCCGCTGTGATAAAGTTGCAGGCAAAGTGCGCGCTCGCTACGAATATCACGGGCTACCTTCTTGCGCTGCAGCCACGTTGCTTATGGGCGGCTCAGATCTTTGCCCTTGGTCCTGCTTAGGCTTTGGCGATTGTGGCGAAGTATGTCCCTTTGACGCCATGAAAGTCAAAGACGGCCTCATTGACATTGATGTCAATAAATGCACAGGTTGCGGTATCTGCGTTAAAGCATGCCCCAGAGATTCTCTGGAGCTTATACCCGCAAGAGCTCGTGTGGCTGTTAGCTGTGCCACCAAGGATAAATTACGCGCCGTTATGGATATTTGCGAAGTGGGCTGCATCAACTGTGGCAAATGCATTAAAGCATGTCCTGCCAAAGCCATTGCCAATATTGACGGCCGCATAGTTGTCGACCAGCAAAAATGCTTAAGCTATGGCGCAGACTGCCAAGAAGCTTGCATAGAAACCTGCCCACGTAATATATTGCGTCCTCTTTGCGCTACTTTGGAAAACACTATACATATTGCCAAGCTCAAAGAAGAAGCAAAAAAAGAAGAAGAAAAGGCCGCAGCAAAATTGGCAGCACCCGCTGAAAAAGCTGAACAAGCTACAGAACAGGCACCACAAGGCTAAAGGAGTCGTTATGAGTACACTTACAACACAACATATGAGCCGCCGCGCCATGCTTAAAGGCACTGCCCTTTCCGGTGCAGCTCTTCTCCTTGCACCTTCGTGCCTTTATGCAGCTAGCGCAAAAAACAGCATTCCCCATAGCCAAACACGTATAATGCTTGGCACCTTTGTTTCCATTACAGCCATGCACGAAAGCAGCACGCTTGCGGAACAAGCCATGGGGCAAGCCTTTGAAAAAGCACTGCAACTTGAAACTATTCTCAACAGACACACAAGCTCAAGCGCCGTGGCCGAACTGAATACGCAAGGCAAAATAACCAACGCGCCGCCAGAGCTTATGCATGTTCTCACACGTGCCCATGCCATGCACGGCATTACCGGTGGCGCCTTTGATATGACAGTAGCACCTCTGCTTAACCTCTATGCATCACAAAAAAATATTCAAGGAAATATGCAGCTTGATGTAACAGCCTTGAAACATGCCCAAAGCCTTGTGCAAGCTCGTGAAGTACGTCTTTCTAAAAACAAGGCTTCCCTTGGGCGCCAAGGCATGGCCCTTACCCTAGACGGCATTGCTAAAGGATACATTGCAGACCAAATGGCTGAAGAGCTAAAAAAAGAAGGCTTACACAATTTCTTAGTCAATGCCGGTGGCGATATACGCATAAATGGGCTTAAGGCACCAAATACCCCTTGGCGCATTGGCATAGAAAACCCACAAAATAAAGGGCAATCCTTGGTAACCAGTCTGCCAGTTTTTGACGCCATTGCCACATCGGGCAGTTATGAAATGTACTACGATGCTCAAAAAAATTATCACCACCTCATCGACCCAGTACAAAAACATAGCCAAAGGCATACTCTGTCTGTTACCGTAACCGCCCCCACAGCCTTAGAAGCCGATGCCTTGGCTACGGCTTTATCCATACTGCCCACACGCAAAGCTTTAGAACTTATCAATAGCCTGCCTGGGCGTGAATGCTGCATACTCACCAGCCAAAACCAATTGCTCAAATCTCAAGGCTGGCGCACGTAGCTTTAGAAAACCTACCACAAAGGGGCAAACTTTGTTTGCCCCTTAGAGTGCTGACAAAGTCTCCTGGGGGAACCTTTTTTGTGAGAACAAAAAAGCGTTCCCCCCGCTCAAAACTGGCCCCCTCCAAAAAAAACTTTAATGGCGGCAACAGCTTATCTTTGAAATATAAAATTGCCGCATTTAAGGTTCTCAAAAATTGCTATTAACACAGCATTTCTAAGGCTTGAAAGTTCACGTTTTGAACTTTTCGTCAAGACATTACGCAAACATTTCAATGCAAATTTTTTTAAGCAAAGATTTTATGCTTTTTTTTTGTGCTAAAATCTAATATATTTTCTCAACTTGTCGATTATTCCAATATATAACTATTAC
>CAYJGS010000111.1:0-7258 GCA_964369505.1 uncultured Desulfovibrionaceae bacterium
TTTTTTGGAGGGGGTCTGGGGGAACACTTTTTTGTTCACAAAAAAGGTTCCCCCAGGAGACTTTGTCAATACTCTGAAGGCTTTGCGTATGCAAAGCCTTTTGCTTTGCATGACATTATGTGCTATTTCACTGTAAATATTTACTATCAAGCAGATTGAAATTTTATGTTATCAATGTTTTAGTGGACAAAATGCGTATACTTATGATAGGGGGTATACTCAAATACTACAACTGTATTGTATTGTTAAGTACTTTACTACGTCTCCGCAGGATTAGATGGAATATATAGTTTTAACCATGATAGGCTTTTTGGGCTTATGTTTTTCTATAGCAGTGCTTTGGCGCATTCCTTATGGTTTTGCGCCATTGTTTGCTTTGTCATATATTGGTATTGGCGGTTATGTTGCTGCATGTTTTAATCTGTTGACGCATTTTAATGTTTTAAATATTTTCCTTGGTCTTTTTTCCATTCTTCCCAGTTTCTTTTTTTCTTTATATACATCAAGAAAAACTGTGAGCGCACAACAAGAACATGTGTGCAATGTAAAAAATGCTGATTATACCATTGGCGCTGTGCATGTATTTTTGCAAGTGTATACAGTGTGGTATTTTTATGGAGCAAAGATTCGATATTATGATGAATTTTATTGGATGACCTTAACCCGTGATCTTTTTGAAACAGGGGGATTATTAAGCATTGCTTCTCCTATTATGGAAAGCTTTGTTCCCACGGTGCATCCTCCCCTTGCCAGTATTTTACAAAGTTTTTTTTCTACTAATGGCTTAGCTTTTTTGGGTATTGGCACGCAAGTCTTTCATGAAGGCAGTGCCGGCATAGCCGGATGTAGCGTGCTTTTAGCTTTGGGAAGTATTGTGGCCACGCTTTGCCGCAAATATATGCCCACATGGCAAGCCATACTTGTAGCTGTGCTTGTGTTTTGCATTGCAAGGCTTTTTGGGTCTAATTTTAAAGAAAATATGTATACCATGGCCTATATGGAATATTATCAAGCAGCTTTGTTTTCTCTTGGTATTTCCATAAGCTGCTTTATGCAAAGAAGTGCTTTGCAAACCTTAGCCCTCATATGTACTGTGGTTTTGTTAACAAGTACTAAAGCTACCAGTTTTCTTTTTGCCCTTGGGTTTGTATGTACGTATTTTATATATAACTATTTTTGTTATAAAAAAGATAAAAATAATATATCTTTTAGGCATGTCATTAAAGTAACGTGCTTTTTACTTCTTGGTATTGTGCTCAGTCGTTTGGTGTGGGTTTATCATATAACCGAAGTGGTGCAGCAGTTTTTGCAAAATACTACAGCTAGTTCCGAACTTACTATGCTTGCAGACACTGTGGCAAAGAAGCAAATGGGGCTTTTTGAACGCATTAAAAATTTTATGTTTGTTTCTGATGCTTTTCAGCAGTTTAAAAATGTACCTTGGGAAGTTTTGCAAATTTGGGGACGGGCTTTTTTGGTTTTTCCGCTTGTATATTCTGCGTGGCTGCCCATGGAGTTTATGTCGATTTTTTTCACCGTCTTACCTATATATATAGCTTTTACTCTGGCCTATGGCATTTCTTATTTTAGCTTAAAAATGCGTATGAACAAAGAGCACGCCATTGTACTTTTGGTGTTGAGTTTAGGACTTTTAGCGTGGTTCTTCTTGCGTATTGTTATAGCTGTGCATATGCACAGTGAAAGAGAAATTTATAATGCTGCCAGCTATTCACGTTATATTGGTGCATATGTTGCTGCTATTGTTGCACTTATGGCATTGATGTTTTATACTACATTGGCAAAATATTGTGAAAAACATAAGAATATTTTTGCTATAATTCTTGTGGCTCATGTTGCGCTTACCTTGCTTCTGGCGGGTTTTAAACCCTGGGTAGCACCGCGGCATATAGCTTTGCCGGAATCAAGGCTTACCCTAGAAAGGGCAGTTCAGTATGTGGAGCAAAATACTCCTGAAAGTTCACGCATTTGGTTTATTAACCAAGGAAAAGATCTCTTAGGTAACTCTATTTTTAGATTTCTTATGATGCCAAACAGACGCACAGATTTTAAATTGCCTTGGGCTGTATCTATTGATGTGCATGAAAAAGATAGAGTGTTAGATGTTGACGCCATGAAGCAAAAAGCTGAAGCCAAAAATATTGATTATATATTTATTTGGAATGAAAAAGAAAATATACAGTATATATTAAACGGCCAAAAGCTGCAGAGTCAGGGAAAACCTGTGCTCATTTCCTTAAAAAATAGTACAAAAAACAGCCCATAAGTTTTTTAGAGACCTCTGCGCAATTCATTGCGTAGAGTCTCACGGAGCGTTGACGGCAGTCAATGCGACCAAAAATCAAGAATAGGGCGAGCTTTGCTTGCCCGTTAAATGATTGATTTTTGTGCCTTTTACTCTGCACAGTAAATTTTTATGTTAAAACAACTTTTCAAATATTAGCAATAAATTTATATGTAAAAATAATTGTGCAGAGCTTTCTTTTTAATGATTCTTTCGTGCCGTGTAATAAAGCAGAATAAAAAACCACCGATTAAGCCGGTGGTTTCTTATTTTACAAAGATTCAGCGGGTGCTGGTTCGTTTGGTATATCCTCTAAAGGCGTTGTGGGGTGAGGTTCGATAAATTCGCCTTCTTCCGGATTTGTTTCAACCATTGGTGCAGGTGCTTGTTCCGGCTCTGCTTGAGGTGCCAAAGCAGGTTGGTCTGTAGGTTGGTCTGCAGCTTGATCTACAGGGGGCACAGCAGCAGGTATTTCTGTAGCAGGGCTTTCTTTGGGTAAAGCCTCTTCTGTAGGGGCTGATTTTTGGGTTTCGGGTTCTATGGGAGCGGGTTGCACTTGCGAAGATGCAGGGTCGGGTATGGGAGCCACAGGAATGCTGTTTACAGGGTGCATAATGGCTGGATGACCACCAAGGCCGTAGGGTAAAACATATAAGCCTGTGCCTTGGGGGTGCATGATCGCACAAGTTCCATTTAAGGAAGGCGAAACCACCATGGTCATAATTTGCACCAAGAAAAGAGCAATAAGGCTCACAACCATAAGTGTGCCGCGAATAAGAGCTCCATTGGTACATTTAACCAAAATAACAGCGCCTAAAAGCAATACAGCTGAAACGAGAGGAAGCCCCTTCATAAGCCGAATGGCGGCACCTTGTTCTACTGTTAATAAGGGTTCCCACCAGCTAGCTGTAGCCGGTATGCTTATGATGGTGACAATAAGCCCAACTATAAGACAAATGAGGGCAAGGGAAATGGTAAAGAGACGGCTTGCAGCGGGGCTTAATTGACAAAGAGCCTTGGCCAAGAGCAGAGCAATCAAGGGTAATATGGTCAGTCCTGCGCTGTATTCGGGTGAGGCTGCAGCCATGAGAAAAAGTATTCCCATGACAAGGCATACATACAGCCATGCACCACCGGAGCTTTCTTTGCGCGAAGCTTTTAAGTTTTGCCAAGCGTTTTTGCCTACTTTAAGCCAAGAAACAAAAAGCGGAATAAATAGCCAAGGTAAAAGGCCGAATAACACAAACTCTATGGACAAATACCATGTTGCTTTTAAAGGCCAATAGGGCGGAGCGAAAGGCAAGAAAATGTGTTGCATAAGATGATTTAAGTATTGCCCTTGAGCGCCGCCTATAAGGATTATAATGACAAACCATACGGACAAAATGAGGGCGAGCATGCCAAAACCAATAACAGCGTCCAATTGATGAGCGCGGCGAAAGCTTGCGCGCCAAAAAATTAACAAAATGCTGGCGGAAAGAATCATCCAAAGGGGAAGTATACCGCCGGAAAGTGTGGCCAAGGCTGCAAAGGTAAAGCCAAGGATAAATGCTGTTAGAGCCGTAGATTCTGCTGTCCAACCTTTAAATATAAAGGCTAAAGCAAAACATAAAAGCCCCATGCTAAAAAGTTCAGGGCTCACCATATGGCTTGCGCCCATAAATATGGGGCTGGCAAGCAATATAAGACCGGCTGCAAAGCTCACATCTTTACCAAATTTTGCATAAATACCCAAGGTGTACACACCTAAAAGTGCTATAAGTGCCGTTAGGGCGCTGAGCAGAGGAAGAAAAAGAACCTCAGGTAAGGGGAGCATTTGAATAAGCGCCATAAACCAGTAATATACGGGCATGACAGATGCGCCAAGCTCTGGGTTGCCTATGAACCACTGTCCTGCGGCCTTCATAGCTTCATAGGCTTTGACGGTGGTAATTTCTTGAGGAAAATATACAGAAGGCAAAAGCAGGCTTGCTATCATGTGTAAGCTTAGTAAAATGAACAAGCTTAAGGGGCCAACAGCGCTTAGCCCCTTAAAGAGCTTTGCGGCAATACCAAGTTTTATTTCTGGAGCTGTATCTTTTTGGTCTTTTGCGTCTTGTGAGCCTTTGTCTTTTTCTGACGTGTTATCTGCTCCTTCGGCATTTTCGGCCGCGGCTGTGCGAATGGGAGCTGTGCCTCTTCTGCCTAAAAAACCAATTTTTTTTGGTTTTTCAGTTGATTGAGGGGATTGAGAGTCTTTAGGCGCAATGTCTTTTTCTGCGCTGCCGGTGGCACCGGCATTGGTATTGTCCTGAGTGCCTTCAGAAGGTTCAGGAGTCGATTGGGGGGCTAAGTCGGGCTTTGCGTTATCTTGGTTATTGTTTTCAGACATGCTTCCTCCTAAATATAGAGCTCAAAAAATACTTTAAGACCTCTTACACATAATGATGTTGAGGTCTTGCTTGAGTAATTTTACTTTTGTGCTTTTTTTACTTCATTCCATAAATCGTCTTTATCATTAAGGCTTAATGTAGCAAAATCAAGATTGCGTTCTCTGGCCAAAGCTTCCATGGCGGCAAAGCGTTCTAAGAAACGCCTGGTACTATAGTCCAAGGCTTCGTTAGCTTTAATGCCTTTACGCCTGCCAAGTTCCACCAAGGTAAAGAGCATATCGCCAAGTTCGTGTTTTTGCGCTTCTTGGTCATCTCCTTGGGCAACGTCCAACCATTCAAGCCATTCAGCTTCCACTTGTTGTTCTACGTCGGCATCTTCAGGCCAAGTAAAATTAACCCGCGCGGCTTTGGAATGGAGGCGATACGCTTTAATAAGGGGGGGGAGGCCTTTGGGCAAAGAATCAAAAATCCCTTGGGGTTTACCGTCTTCTTCTTGTTTTTCGCTGCGTTTAATGCTTTCCCAGGCTTTCAATTGTTCATCCATGCTTTCAAAGGTTTTGTCGGTAAAAACATGGGGGTGGCGTCGCACCATTTTGTCAGCGCTGGCATTAAGAGCTGTGGCAAGGGTGAAATCGCCTTTTTCGGCATAGCGCGTGGCAATAAAGAGCAGCAAAAAAGCCACGTCGCCCAATTCTTCACACACTTCTTTGCTGTTACCAGAACGTATGGCTTCCACAAGTTCGTGGCTTTCTTCAATAACATAATCGGCTAAGGATTCGGGGCTTTGTTCTTTATCCCAAGCACAGCCGTTGGGGCCTAATATTTCGTTAAGAACGGATTGCAATCGTTCTAAAGCAGCGCTGTTCATACATGTCCTTACAATTGTAGGTTAAGCATATCGGGGGGTAATATATTGCGTATATATTCAATGGCCATAGTCATATAAGGAAGAGTGCGGGCATGCTGCACCCATTCGTAAAAATAATTTTGGGCAATAAAAGTGAGCAAAGAGGCTAACAGAAAGCCTTTAATAAGCCCAAGCGCTATGCCGGCAAGTCTGTCTAACCAAGGAAGCAAAGCAAGGCTTAAAATGCTGCGCAAAAGATGGGCAAGAAAGGCAGATATAAGGTTTATTGTAATAAATATACATGCATAAGCAATGATATTGCGCCATGTGTCTTGGGGTATAAATGTAAGGTAAGGGCTCAATTGTAAATAGTACATATAGGCAAACCATAAACCGGCCACAAAACCGAGAATGCCAAAAAACTCTTTACAAAAGCCACTTATAAGGCCGCGAATTCCAAAAAAAAGCAGTAAAAGCACTATGGCAATGTCAAAATACGTAAAATCCACAAGCTTTCTCCAGATTGAGTTTCCGTATTTCTAACAGATACATGGTGAAGATACAAGAGGAGAAAATACCCCAATTATACAAGCCATGCCTATGCCCTTGCCCTTATTTTGAAGAGTGGTTATATTGGAACCGATTTGGTTATAACATACATAAAAAATTAAGGATACAATATGCCTGAACCATTAACATCTTATACGCCTATTATTCATGTGGAAGTTTGCGGGCAATGTTTTGAATTGCATAGAGCCGCAAATCTTGAAATTTTATGGGAAAATATGGCAAATTGTGCAGAACAAGATAAAGAGGGCGGGCAGCATGCTTTTTTTGAAGATGAACGCTTGCCGTATTGGACAGAACTTTGGCCCTCAAGCGTTGCGCTAAGCCAGTGGATTTGGCAGCAAAGAGAATATATTGCCCATAAAAAGTGCTTGGATTTGGGATGTGGTTTAGGGCTCACTGCCTTGGTGGGACAAAAGGCAAATGCCAAAGTGCTTGCCATGGATTATGAAGAAGAAGCCTTGCGCTTTGCACAAAAAAACGCCGCCATAAATGGCATTAAAACACCTTTATGGACGCTTATGGACTGGAGACACCCTGCTGTTGTTAAAGGCAGTATTGATTTTTTGTGGGGTGGCGATATTATGTACGAAAAGCGTTTTGTACAGCCTGTGATGCATTTTATAGACGCGGTTTTGGCCAAGAATGGGCGGGCGTGGATTGCTGAACCTTGCCGTTCTGTGTATGAATTTTTTCGGTCTGAGCTCTTACGGCGCCATTGGCATGCCAGAAGGGTGTATGAGGCAGTTATTGAGCCCATATATGCACAACCGGTACCAGTGACGGTACATGTGTGGGAAATATCTAGATAAGCCCCGCGCAACTATTGCGCAGATAGCTCGATGTTTGTATGGGCGCTTGTTTATAAAAAATTGAAGGTGATACGACATGCACCGATGGCAATATCATCTACTTACCAAACCTACCTTTGGATTGCGATGCAAAATTATTGGCACAAATGTGCGGATATATTGATACAAGTCTGCACATATTCACTATACGGACTTTGAAGTTTTGCAAGCTGCCAAGCTCAACCCAACGCAACAGTACCTCTGGAATGCCTTGGAAGATTGGCGGGTAAAAAATGCGCTGGCTAAGATACTCCCTGAATCTAAGGGGACTTTCAATGGTTGATACATGAACATTTTGCAAAGGCAAAAACGGAAAAGG
>CAYJGS010000112.1:0-7255 GCA_964369505.1 uncultured Desulfovibrionaceae bacterium
CCTACGGCGATCCCCTACGGGGCAGTGCGAGCCAAGGTCTCGCCCTGCGGCAGCGGCACGGGCGAACATCACGCTGTATGATGGATTACCCTTCATACAAAGCACTGCCCCTTTACCTTAACGCAAGGAACGATACCACGATTTTACATGCAACGAGATGTTTTTGTTTGTCATCACGAGGAATGGCGCTTCGGTGCTTACGTTAAAAAATGGCTCTAGTAGCGCCATGACGTGGTGATCCATCTTAGGGGCTCAGGTAAAGGAATGGTTCCCCCATAAAATTTTGAAAGACATGGATTGCATTGTCTGCAACAAGCTCCTTCGGAGCAGTGCAGACTGGATTGCCGCGTCAATTCACTACGCTCTTTCCTCGCAATGACAATGAAATTAATATCTTGTATAAAAAGTCGGTGGTTGCAAGCTCTGTATCGTAGCTTTTGAAAGACATGGATTGCCTCTCTATAACGAAGTGCAATCCCCCATAAAAACACTTTCTACTTCTTACCTGAAAGGTGGGCTTTTTGCGTAGCGTGTAAGCGCAAGCAATAAGCCAAAGGCTGCACAAGTTCTGACGCTGTAGAAGGTAACGTGACTGTTACTTTCGGTATACATATCATAGTTATAGTGAGCTCCAAGGCGCAAGCGTTGCTTTCTGTAGATTCTGCGCGTTATGTGATACTGACAATGCGCATGAGCGCTTGTGCTGTAAGTTCCGCATCGTGCCTGATTGTGGGGGCGCTTTTCTGATTTGCTAAAGGCCTTGAGCACACTGTCACTCCTTGCGCTGTCAATCCTTCCATGTCTATTCCATATGGATAATGCCCGCGTTCTGTATCTATAAGCACCGTATGCAGCAATTTTTGCGTGGGCACAGAACCTGCATCTTTGCGTAATACCTTTAAAAGCACAGCCACAGCATCGGCCACAGAAAGGCCGTATTGTTCTTTGTCATGCCCCATATTGGGAATATATACCTTGGGGCAGGATGTAGCGGCAATGGCCTTGCCCGTTCCTTTTAAGAGCACATTGGCCAATACACTGGTATAAAAAGAGCCCATGGGATAGCAAATGGCATCGGCAGCGCGTATGGCCGTGATGGCGTGAGGCTGGAGGTGCGGCAGTATTTCTGTGTACTCCATTGGAGCCATAAAATTTTCCATATTTTTTTGTGTTTTAGAGGCAGATCCAAAAAGCGAAGCGTGGGATACAAAAAATAAGCGATGTATGGGTTTGGGCAATGGGTTTTTGGTGATGGCGTGCTGCCCCCAAATGAGTTTTTTGTCTTCAAGTTCCGCCACCAAATGCAAGCTTTTGGTGCATGTAGGCATAAGGTTGCCGCGAATATAAAAAAGCCTAGCAAAAAGAGCTAAAGTAGGCAGCCATTGACGCCTATTGTGCAAGTAGCCACCGGCTAAAACCAAATTGCCCATACAGGCATTGCTGGGATCAAAGTGGCGCGGCATTTTCTCTAAAAAATAACCCAGGTGGAGGCGTAGATTTTCGGCAAAAATACGTGGCATATTTTGCCAGCGCACATGATTTTTAGAGGCCAATTCATAAATATATTGCAGTAAAGTTTCTTTGGGATGTTCGCGGTCGACACTTGGAAGGCGTTGGGAGCATAAGCGTAAAACTTCTGCAGGCACGAAATCGGGGTGAGCTAAAGCAAGCAGTCTGTTGCGAATATCACCCACAGCCGGAATACCAAAAGCCATGCGCAACGTTGCAGAGGAACCGCCGGAATCAAAAGGAGTGAGAAGGTGCACTGCATTGTGGGTATGAGCGCAAAGAGCGCTGCTCAATTCTTTTAGGGCTGTTCCGCCGGTAAAAAATACAATGCTTGGCCCAAGTTCTGGGGGGTTAGGATGCGTTTGGTTTGGACTTGAAAGCGTGGGAGTGGGCATATAATCTTCAAACTATACAGAGCGGATCATGCCAAGCTCTTCCATACGCAAAAACACTTCTCTGCCTATCCAAGCATCGGTGGCGGCGTAAGAAATTTGTTTGCGCGAGAGTTCATGCACGCTCCAATTGGAACATTGCGGACCTTTGGAAATGCGATAATTAAAGAAATTGGCAGCTAAGTTGCGAAGGCCTTGGGTTTCAAGATTATTGGCTCTGGCTTCGTTGCCCAAATCTATAATACCGCCCGGGGTGAAAGGATACATTTTTTGCAATTCGCGCAAATCGTCATGTATGCTCACGCCAACTTTTAAAATACGAGGATTGCTTAGTAAATCAGCTAAAGGAGCGCTTAAAGGCAGCCACGTTAGTTGCACAAGATATACACAATGGGATCCTGCCAATTGCACCAGCGACGGTGCATTAAGTTTACCTTTGCGGAAAGAAGGTTTTGTTTCGGTGTCAAAGCCAAGCACTCTTTCTCGACTAAGGTCATCAAGAGCTGCCTGCAATTCGTCTTCTGTGCGCACAAGATGGATCTCTCCTTCATAACTCATGATGGGCAAAGCGTTAATATCTTCTTTGGATATTTTACGTTTGTATTGATCGTTTTGGCTTTCAGAATTCATAATTGCTTATTTTCCTATACAAAAATTTGCAAAAATTTTGTCCATAACTTCGTCTGGTGTATCAAGGCCGGTGATGTTGCCAAGGGTTGAAACAGCAGCGTCAAGCCGAACCGCACATACATCATAAGGCAAATTGGCATCAATGTCAGTAGCAAGTTGTGCCAATTCTTCGGCTGCTTCTTGCAAAAGTTTTGCTTGTCGCATATTGGGCACCACTTCGCCATAGTCTGGTTCTGCGGTATTTTCTTTTAAAATTAAAGATTTCAAAGCTGCAGAAAGTGCGTCTAATCCTTTTCCGCTATGGGCACAAACACAGACCGTTTTTTTTTCAATGCCCTGCCAAGTGGGCGGAAAAGTGGGCTCAGGTGCAAGATCGCTTTTGTTCCAGACCACAAGAACTTTTGGGTCTTTGGCTAAAGCAAGGCTTTCGTTTTCTTCTGTGGCTTGCTCGGCAAGGGCGCCGTCAAGTACCAGCAGCACAGCATCGGCAGTTTCGATGCGTTCACGACTGCGTTCAATACCAAGACGCTCCACCGTATCTGCACCTTCGCGCAAGCCTGCAGTGTCGGTGATGCGCACCGCAAGTCCGTCAAGGTCAATGTATTCTTCTAAAAAGTCACGAGTGGTGCCGGGTATATCAGTAACAAGGGCGCGGTTATAACCAAGCAGGGCATTTAACAATGAAGACTTACCGGCATTGACCGCTCCTGCTAAAACTACCGAGGCTCCTTCTTGCCAATGGCGGCAACGGGCATGGGATGTGAGCAGGGTTTGCACAGCCTCTTGCACTTCTTGAACCACGGCCAAGAATTCTTGTGGAGATAGACACTCCACTTCTTCTTCAGGAAAATCCACCGCCACGCAAAGTGCCATGCGTAATTCTTCCAGTTTTTCACGCAAAGTACCCACTTGTTTGCCTAGCAGCCCGTCAAGCTTAGCAGAGCCCACACGCAAAGAAGCCTTGGTGGGCGCGGCAATCATTTCGGCTATGGCTTCAGCTTGGGTTAAGTCCATGCGCCCATGCATAAAGGCGCGGCGAGAAAATTCTCCCCTTTCGGCCAAGCGTGCGCCGTGCTGCATAAGTGTTGTTAAAATACTTTGCAAAATAGCCGAACCACCATGGCAGTGGATTTCGGCCACGTCTTCACCGGTAAAGGTGCGCGGTCCCGGCATAAATACTACAAGCACATCATCAAGGGCTTGACCAGAGTATTCTAAAAAATGTCCATGGTGCAAGGTCCAAGGCCGAAAATGGGTAAAACGCTCATTATGAGACAGAAAAGTCTTAGAAATAAGCGTTTTTGCTTCTGCGCCGGATATGCGCACAATGCCTATGCCGCCAGTGCCTTGGGCTGTGGCCACCGCCGCTATGGTATCGTCATACAGCATTAGTTACCTTTTTTTCTGCACTATCACTCTCTTTAAGGGGCCTTCACCGGAACTACGCGTAAGTATGTCACTGGCGTCTTGCAAGGCCATGTGTACAACACGGCGATGGTAGGATGAGAGTGGACGTGTGGAATAAGATTTGCCTGTATGGCGCACGCGATCAGCCAAAGCTAAAGCAAGTTCGCGCAATTTTTCATCTTGGCGTAAGCGATAGTCGCCTGCATCTAATTGCACGCGCACAGCCGCAGCCATACCGCGAGAAACAATACGCGAAGCTATATATTGCAATGCAGACAACGTTTGCCCTTCGCGTCCTATGAGCAGGCCCGAATCGTCACCGCATTCAAGGTGCACACACACTCTGTTTTCATGGAATTCCACGCGCATGGGCACATCACCCACAATGGGGCGCACAAGATGGTTTACAGCTTCAAGGCTTAGGGCAGACATGCGCTCTTTATCCAATTCTTCAAAAGGAATGTGGTGGCTTGTTTCTGCATCGTCCATATCATCCATATCGACCATATTCACTGCGCTGTCTTGAGCGTTGAAGGATTCTTCGCTAGATTTTGCTTTACTTTTTCTTTCCTTGGGGGCGCGTGCTTCGTCTTGACGTTTGGGCTTTTGTTTTTCTTGCTTAGCAGACCTTTCGCGCTTTTCCTTAGGACTTTCTGCTTTAGGACTTTCTGCTTTAGGACTTTCTGCTTTATGGCTATCATCGCTGTTAGCGTTTGCATCAGAATCTTTTTTAGCTTCTGATTTTTCTGTAGTACTTTTTGGCGCTTTTATAGCTTTTTCTTTAGCAGGTTTGGCCTGAGGTGCTGCGGATTTAGGCGCGGAAGCTTTTTCCACAGCTTCTGTTGGGGCACTTAGGTCATCACCTTGTTGTTTGCGCCCGAGCAAGTCTTCCATGGCTTGGCGCAATTCCACACGTCGTGCATGGATTTTAGCCTTACGTGCGCCCACAAGACCGAATATGCCGGATTTTGCGTCTTGAATAATTTCAATTTCTAGTTGTTCGCGTTCTGCGTTATAAAAAGAGCAAGCTTCGCCGATGGCATCGTCAAGGCTTTTGCCTGTAAATTCTTTAAATTGTTCCATATATATCCCTGTAATCGTTAGGTTAAAGTGAGTATCAGACTTTGGAGAGAGAAATCTTATCAGATTTTTTTAACAATAACCACTGTTGCGTCATGGAGAGTAGGTTATTTACAATCCAGTATATTACAAGACCGGAAGGGAAGTTCAAAGCCATAACTGTTAAAAGCAGGGGCAAAAAGATAGTCATAATCTTTTGCTGCATGGGGTCACCCATGGCAGGGGTCAGTTTTTGCATCAAAAATGTGGTAAGACCCATGAGCAGAGGGGTGATAAAGAATGGATCTGCTTGGGAAAGGTCGGCTAACCACACAAGGTCTGTGCCCGGTAAATAGGTAATAAAAGAAGCGTCACGCAATTCGATAGAAGATAATAACGCTTGGTATAATCCAAAAAACACAGGTAACTGAATAAGCATAGGCCAGCAACCGCCCATGGGGTTCACACCATAGGTTTTTTGCAATGCCATCATTTCTTGCTGTAAAGCAAGGCGATCGTCGCCGTGCTTTTCACGCAAGGCTTGAATCATGGGTTGGAGCTTGCGCATTTTTGCCATGGATTCATAGCTCTTGGCTGTGAAAGGCCAAAAAATAACCTTAATACCAATGGTGAGCAAAATAATGGCTACACCCCAGTTGTGGGCTAAGTCGTATAAGTACTGCAAACACCACAAAAGACCGGAACCGATAAGCCCAAACATGCCAAGGTCAATGGCAGATATGAGGTTATTGGGGGCTAGTTTTAGCAATTTACCCACTTTTGGGCCCACCCAATATGTAACATCTTGATGGCTTTCAACACCAGGCTGCACCACTACATCGCCTTGCTCAAGCAAAACGCGGTACACAGTGTCTTGAACGCGTGATTTCAAGGTGAGAGAATCTGTTTTTGCCGGTGCAATGGCAGACATAAAATAGGTGCTTGTGGCCGCAGCCCAAGAAATGGGGCCTTGCACTTGTAAGCCTTCTTTGGCAAGGGTTTCTGCATCGGCTTCTTCATTGTACGAACCGGCAATATCCCAGCTTATGCGCATGGAATCATAATAACTGCCACTGGCAATGGTGGTATCTTCGGCAGCTGTATAAGAAAGACGCACAGAGCGTGTTTTATCGCCAAGGGTGTTTATGCGTATTTTTTCTGATATTTGGTAGGTATTGGCATAAAAAGTCAATTCACGCACCAAGCGTAAGCCGTCTACTTCGCCTGTAAATTGTAGTGTGGCTTTGCCTTCTTTAAGATTAAGGTCTTGCCCAGAAAAGCTCCAGGAACCTGTGCTCCACGAAGGTTGACCATTAACCAAAAGGCCAAGAGGCGCCACTTGGGCTACTTTGGGTGGAATAAGGTTTACAGGGGTGGTGTTAAGTCCATCAGGCGCCACTTGCCCAAAAGATACGCCCATAATGTTTATCCAAGGCTTTTTTTGGTCATTATTGGGGAATTTTTTTAAGGCAAAAGAACGCAACGTTGCGCCGCCAGAATAAAATACTGCCTTATATAAGGGCGTATCCACCACCACATCTTTGCCGGGAGCCGGGGTAAACCTTGGCAGGCTTGGTGCAGTTTCAAACAAAGGGTCAGAGCCTTGTGCTTGTTCTGTATTTTGGGTTTGTTGTGTATTTTGCGCTGTGGCAGCTTGCTGCTCTTGTTGTTGCAACATAGCTTCACGGCTTGGGGCAAGCCCCATTTCTTCGGCCAAAAATGTCCAGCCAACCATCACTAGCAAGGAAAGCACGATGGCAAGAATAAGATTTTTATTGTCCATAATAGCCTCTGATAATAGCCTTTTTTACTCTGAACCTTTACGGCAAGAGGGGGAAAGTGAAGGTACAGGGTCAAAACCGCTGCCCCCCCACGGATTACACCGAAAAAGACGGTGCACCATAAGCCAAGAGCCACGGAATATACCGTGTACAAGAATAGCTTCAATAGCGTATGCAGAACAGGTGGGATAGAAACGGCAAGCGTTAGGGAGCATAGGCGAAATGACGTATCTATACAAATAGATAGGAAGAAGAAAAATACGTCTTATCCATATGTTCACGCCATATGCTCCCTTTGGCAAAACTTGTTGAGTTTTCCAATGAGGGGTCGTAATTCTGATTGCACAAAGTGATAATCTATAGGCAATCCCACAAGGTTTTTCTTGGGGACAACAACAATATCAATGCCTTGAGGCATAATATGCCCATGCAATCGAAAAAATTCCCGCAAAATGCGCTTAATTCTATTGCGGCGCA
>CAYJGS010000113.1:0-7201 GCA_964369505.1 uncultured Desulfovibrionaceae bacterium
AATAAACATAAGGCGAGTGCTTTTCACAAAGCGCTCGCCTTTATTTTTACACAGCATTTAGTAAGACTTGCACCTTAAAAAAACATAGTTTATAAGCCTCTAACTTTATGTTTTTGCAGGAATGTAGATTTATGCCTTTCCCCTATTCAAAAAAACAAGCCATGGAACTTGTGCCTATACCAGAAGCAGAACTTTTTGCTTCTGCCACAGCTTTGCGCCAAAAAAATTTTGGTACGCACATAGAGCTCTGCGCCATTATCAATGCGCGCAGTGGGCATTGCCCCATGGATTGCGCCTTTTGCTCACAAAGTTTGCACCACAATACCACAGCCCCCACCTTTGCCCTTTTAAGTCATGCAGAAATACTACATCGACTTGATACTCTTAAAAAATACCCTTTGCGCCGTGTGGGCATTGTAACCAGCGGCGGCGCCTTGCCAGATGCAGATGTACAAACCATAGCCTATAGTATTAAAAATTTACCTGAATATTGGCAAGGACGCCTTTGTGCTTCTTTGGGGAAATTGCCACAAAAAAGTCTTGAGATGCTAAAAGCAGCAGGACTTACCCGCTTTCACCACAATCTTGAATCAAGCCCTGCATTTTACCCAAAAATATGCAGCACTCAAAGTTTTGAAGCTCGCCTTGCCACCGTTACTCGTGCCAAAAATACGTCCTTAGAAGTGTGCGCAGGGGGGCTTTTTGGCTTGGGCGAAACGTGGGAAGATCGCATAGATTTTGCTTTTACTCTGCGCGAAAATCATATTGAACATGTGCCCATAAATTTTTTGCACCCCCATGCCGGAACGCCGCTGGCCAAACAAAAGCCCTTGAAAGCGGCAGAAGCCTTGCGTATTATTGCCATTTTCCGCCATATTTTGCCCACAGCCACTTTGCGAATTTGTGGCGGACGTCCTTTAGTTTTGGCGGCAAGACAAAGAGATATATTTGCCGCCGGCGCCAATGCGCTCATGACCGGAAACTATTTGACCACCAATGGGTTTGGCATAGAAGACGATTTGCTCATGCTTAAACAATGTGGATTGGAGCCTGTACCGTGCTAAAGGGTATTTTCATAAGCGGTACAGGCACAGATGTGGGTAAAACCTTGGTAACCGCCGCCCTTGCAAGGGCGCTTTGGTCAATTTCAAGCCCATGTTTAGCCATAAAAGCCCTACAAACAGGCACCATAAAGCACCATGAGGCTCCGGCTTTTGCCTATGGCGACAGCGCTTTATATGCCGAAGCTTTAGCTCCTTGGCCTGTGCCCCCTGCATTACAACCAAGAACCTTGCACCATTTTGCCCTGGCTGCCTCGCCGCATTTGGCCGCTCAAGAAGAGCGTATGCACATGAGCGTGCAACAATTGCATGCAGAACTCAACGTCTGCAGCGCACAAGCAGAACATGCGCCCTTACTTATAGAAGGAGCAGGCGGCGTCTATGTGCCCTTAAATAATAACGAAACAAGCCTTGACCTTATGCAAGCTTTGGATCTTCCCATATTAGTGGTTATGGAAAATAGCCTTGGCGCCTTAAACCACACTTTGCTCACCCTTGAAGCATTACAAAAACGCAAGCTCACCATTGCCGCCCTTGTGTGTACCCAAAAAAATCCCGACCGCGACGCAAAAGACACACGCATACGGCAAGATAATATAGATTTTTTGCAAAATTATTGTAAGCAAACCCCCTTATATACCTTACCATATCTAGAGCAAGCGCAAGCTTTAGAAACAGCATCTCAGGCTTTAAAACCTTTAGCTCAAAAGCTTTTGCACACATATTTCCAAAAAACTCTCTGCCCTACCCCAAAGGACACCGAAGACCTACTCGCTTGGGACAAAGAGCATCTTTGGCACCCCTATACCTCGACCATAACCCCTTTGCCTGTGCACGAAGTGAGTCATGCAAAGGGCATGCACATATATTTGCGCCATAAAAAAGACCCTCTTATAGACGGCATGTCTTCTTGGTGGTGCGCTGTGCACGGCTATGGGCAAAAAGACCTTGTGCAAGCAGCCCAAGAACAAATACAAAACATGCCGCATATTATGTTTGGTGGCTTAACCCACAAGCCGGCAATTGCAGCGGGCAAAATGCTTTTGCATTTGTTACACACAAGTTGCGCCCCTCTGCAAACCCTGCAAAAGATTTTTTGGGCAGACTCTGGTTCTGTGGCCGTTGAAGTGGCTTTAAAAATGGCTTTGCAATACCAGCAAGGGCGCGGAGAGCACGAGCGCACCCTATTTTTAAGTCCGCGCGGCGGTTATTATGGCGATACTTTAGGCGCCATGAGTGTGTGCGATCCTGTCAATGGCATGCACACACTTTTTAATAACATACTGCCAAAACATATATTTATTCCACGTCCGGCCTGCGCTTTTACAGGCGACATTTCTGCCCCTTTCGACTTTAGTTGCTTAGCCCCCTTGGAAGAAGCCTTTGCCACACACGGTAAACATTTGGCAGCCTTTATTGTGGAACCCATTGTGCAAGGGGCAGGTGGCATGTGGTTTTATGATCCACGCTATCTGCAAAAGGTCAAAGAACTGTGCCTTGCCCATGATGTGCTTCTTATTTTTGACGAAATTGCCACAGGTTTTGGGCGCACCGGCAAATTATTTGCCGCAGAATGGGCTGAAGTGGCTCCTGATATTTGCTGTGTGGGTAAGGCGCTCACAGGTGGTGTGCTCAGCCTTGCGGCCAGCATATGTACAGAAGAAGTGGCTCAAGGCATATGCGCTCATGATCAAGTTTTTATGCACGGCCCTACATTTATGGGCAATGCCTTGGCTTGTGCTGTGGCGCACGCTTCGCTCAATATTTTTGCCCAAAACACGTGGCAAGAGCAAGTGCTCTGCATAGAGCATGAATTACGCACAGGCCTTGCCCCTTGCAAAGATCTTGCAGGCGTTGCCCATGTGCGCGTGCTCGGTGCCATTGGTGTTGTAGAAATGGAAAAACCTGTCAATGTGGCGGCCTTGCAAGCATTTTTTATAGAAAAAAATGTGTGGATACGACCTTTTTCTCGCCTTATCTATATAATGCCACCCTATGTGGCCACCCCCTCACAATGTCAACAATTAACCTCGGCCATATACACCGCCATACGATGTGGAGTACACGCACAATGATTTGGATATTGCTCTATGCCCTACTTCTTTGCCTTCTTTCATATTATAGCCAGCGTAAAACATCTGTAGCGCAAAACACTGCCAATTATGAAGCTTTTTTTGTGAATAGCAGGCAATCTTCTTCCAAGGCTGTGGCTTTTTCTATAGTGGCATCATGTGTTGGCGGATCTGCCACCCTTGGCATGGCAGGCCTTGCTTGGCAAGTGGGCACACCGGCTTTTTGGTGGCTTGGCAGCGGCGCCTTTGGTCTTTGTATATTAACATATTTTTTAGCCACAAAAGTGCGCCAAAGTAATGCCTATACCCTGCCTGAAATGATAGACACCTATCTTGGCGCACCTTCGCGCCCCTTGGCATCTATTATCATTATTTTAGCATGGATTGCCATAACTTCTGCCCAATTCAGCGCCATGACCGCCCTTCTTTTACCGCTCATACCAGAAGCTATAAGCGTTTTGCCGGCACCTTTGGCCGCAAGCCTTAGCCATATTGACAATGCAAACCTTGCCCTTTTACTTGGAGCAAGCATAGTGATTATATACGCTTGCATCGGCGGGCAAGCTGCCATTATCAAAAGCGATTTTGTACAATACATATTGCTTATGTTAGCCATTTTTGTGGCTTTATGCTTGCTTTTTATGCAAATACAAGAAAGTGGTCTGCAAAATCCTTTGCATGGGGTGGAAATTGAATTTGTTAATGAAGCTTTTCCTCTAAGTAAATTCAGCTATTTTATGGTGATACTTGGTGGTAGTTATGTGGTTTGCCCCATGCTTTTTGGCAGGTTATACAGTGCCAAAGATAGCAAAACTGCCAAACGCGGTGCCGCCCTTGCCGTTCTTTGGTTATTTTTTACGGCCATATGCATAGTACTGCTTGGGCTCATAAGTCGTGCCTTTGTGAGCCCGGAACTTGCTACCGTGGCTCCGGAAAAAGTGCTCACCACTGTGCTTTTTGAACACCTTCCCCCATGGGCCAGTACATTAGCATTCTTGGGTATTTTCAGCGCCCTTATTTCTTCGGCCGATTCAAGCCTTATCACAGCCGCAACCATTGCCAGCAACGATATTTTCCGCAAAAAAAATCTTAGCATATGCCGAATTTGTACGTTTTGCATTGGGCTTGGCAGTGTGGCCTTAGCTTTTTCGGGCAAGGGCATTTTGCATTTGTTACTCATGGCCAATGATATATATGTGTGTGGTGTTGTGGCACCTGTTTTTGTGGGTATGCTCTTACACAACCGCTATGCCATACGACAAAACATTATGGCCGCGGCCATGGCCATTGGCGGCGGTTTTGGTTTTAGTGCTGCTTTAAGCGGAGATTCTCTATATAGCTACCTCGGCATATGCGCAGCCCTTTGCATCTCACTTGCTTCTATTAAACGACCTATTGTTACACCACTGGTGTAAAATTGCAATTTGTGTATAAAATCAACATAATAATGACTATTTAAGTAAAAACCGTATATATTTTATCTTTTCAATTATTTTATTACCTGCTATATTAAGTTTTATTACTACACGACGATTAAAAAATTTTGCATATATATATTTATGGAGCACCAATGAACAAGCATATTGCCATTACCATTGTTTCGGTTGTTGTCCTTGGTATGGGACTCATCATGTACAATGAATACGCCGCAAGCCCTTCTTTACAAGAGCAAACTGATACAGCTACAAAAAACGAAACAGTTGCAAGCACAGCTTCTGCCATGCCTTCTCCCATTGCCCCAGACAATGCACCAGACAATACTTTAAACAGGGCCCCCTTAAAACCCGGGCAAAAAACTCTGGCCAATGAACTAAGCCAAGATGCTCCAGAGCCCTTGGCAGCTCCCTTTGATCCAGCTTCGGTGATTTTACCCTCTCCCATAGCGCCCCCAGCCGCACCCGCTGCTGTGGTTGCAGAAAAACAAGAAGAACAGATCGAGCCTGTGGCAGAAGAAACACCCATAGCTGAAGCAGCACCTGCACAAGAAGAAGTTGCCGAAGAAACTGTGGCAAAAACACCTTCGCCCATTGCACAAGATGTACCTGAAGAAACACAAAGCACTGCCAGCGCAGAGCAAACAGAACAAAATGAAAATACCATAAAAGAAGAACTGGAAGAAGCTACCAAAGAAAATACCGCTGAAGAAACTGCAACACCTGCCAAGACCGCAGAAAGCGCAAGTAATAAAAATCGTATTGAAGAGCTTACCATGTTCAGCCGCGGTAAATGGTTTACCGTTCGTCTTATGGGCAATATCATGCCGCGTTATACCTATTTGCGCTTATCCAAGCCCGAAAGGTTAGTCATAGACTTAAGGGGCGAGTGGGATGTTCCAAGCAAAGCTGTTCCTGAAAATCCCTTTGTTTCCAATATGCGTGTGGGACAACACAAAAACGGCACGCGCATAGTTTTTGATTTAGCCAAATCACCGGGTAAAATAGTCTATTGGAAACACGAAAGCACTGGCTTAGATATCCGCATGCAATAGGCAGTATTCCGCTATAATTATCTTGCCTTTATGAACAATTAGGCGTATTCACTGAAACCATCACATATTTGGAGGCTATATATGCGCTGTTTATTGCGTTTTATTCCCATAGTAATGCTTGGATTGAGTTTTAGCTCTCCTGCAGCCTTTGCTGCCGAAGAGGGAGATAAATATGAAGCTCTACGGCGTTTTAGTCAAGTTCTTGACCTTGTTGAACGCCATTACGTTAATGATCCCGACCGTAAAGAACTTATGGAAAATGCCATAGAAGGCATGCTTGAAGGTCTTGACCCGCATTCCACCTACATGGATGAGGATGAATATAAAGAAATGCAAGAAACCACTTCCGGCGAATTCACCGGAGTAGGTATAGAAATTTCTTCTGAAAATGGGCAAGTAACCGTTGTTTCTCCCATCGAAGATACGCCGGCGTATCGCGCAGGTCTTTTGCCCGGTGATATAATCTTAAGTATCGACGGCGAACCCACCCAAGAGCTTTCCTTACAAGAAGTTGTAACTCGTATACGCGGGCCCAAAGGTTCTAAGGTAGAGCTCACCATTAAGCACCTTAATGCAGCAACACCAAAAACTGTTGAAATTATACGCGATTCTATACCTCTCATCAGCGTTAAAGACGCTGAATTGGAAGAAGGCTACCACTGGTTACGCATTACCCGTTTTTCTGAGCGCACCACAGACGATTTACACGAAGCCATTGAAAATGCCACAAAAAAACCACTAAAAGGCATGATATTAGACATGCGTAATAACCCTGGTGGGCTTGTGGACGAAGCGGTTTCTGTGGCCGATACCTTCTTAAGCGGTGGTAAAGATATTGTTTCCATTCGTGGTAGAAGCAAGGTTTCTGTGCGCAGATATACGTCTAAAAACCAAAGTGACGATGTGACCGTTCCCTTGGTTGTGCTTGTCAATGCAGGTTCTGCTTCCGCTTCTGAAATTGTGGCCGGTGCCTTGCGCGACCATAAGCGCGCACTTATTGTTGGTGAAAAAACCTTTGGTAAGGGTTCTGTGCAAAATATCATACCCTTGGCTGACGGTTCAGGTTTAAAGCTTACCGTGGCTCTGTATTATACGCCCAACGGTAATTCCATCCAGGCCGAAGGCATCACCCCTGATATTGAAGTGCCTTTTGAACCTGTAGATGAAGCCACAGCCGAAGCGCGTAAGCGTATTGTTCGCGAAAAAGACTTGAGCCGCCACATTGAAGGCGACAAAGAGAAAAAAGAAAAGAAAGACAAGCAGAACAATAAAAAAGACGCTTCTTCCAAAGAAGAAAGCAAGGTTGATACCAAAAAAGACGTAAAGGAAGAGAAAAAGAAAGATGAAAAAGCAGACAGCAAAAAAGATGCTGCTAACAAATCTTCTACAAAAAAACTGAGCAAAGAAGAAGAAATTATAGACCGCTTGGCTAAAGATAATCAGCTGCGTATGGCTTTGCAATTTGTAAAAAACCTTCCTCGTTTGCAAGAAATTCAAGCGACAAAATAAGCCTTTTACATATATAAAATAAAAACTCCATCGAGAAATCGGTGGAGTTTTTTGTGGAGAAGAAAACCTCC
>CAYJGS010000114.1:0-7196 GCA_964369505.1 uncultured Desulfovibrionaceae bacterium
CGGCGCAGGCGTTGCTTGCGATAGCTTGTGTCGCAGATATGCGACCAAGCGTTATACTATTGTTCTATGGGATAAATATTGCGGAAAAGCAATTTATTTTGACTGTCTTTTACTTCAATAATCAATTGCGCATTGGTCATATCGTGTTCAGGGGGAAGGATTGCTTTAAGCACGGCTTTTTTCCAGCGTTGGATTCTATATTTTCCTGCATCCTTAGGATCAAATTCCAGTAAAATTGTTTCACCATTGGCCAGCGCCAATTGACAAACAATATCGCCGGCCAATGTGGTTTCGCCAAGGTTGCGCAAGTCTAGCGATGTGCGGATATTGCCTTGTGGCATAAGGCGGCTTGTGACCTTGCTTACTTCCACTTGTTTTGTGTCTATTGCTGGAAAATTTTCTTGGTTGTCTTCAGCATCTACTAAAATTTCATCACCTTCTGCGGCTTTATCAGCCCTTGTGCTCGGTATGGCAGCAGGGTTTTCTGTGAGCGTATTCTTCGCAGTGTTTTGAGCAGGCGTGGCGTTTTTTTGCGCATCGGCTTGGCTTGTTTGTATACTTTTTTCTACGGTATTTTCACGCTTCAAAAGTGCTTCAAGATTTTGCAAACGTGAAGCTATAGCCTTAGTTTTTTCATATTCTTGATTGAGCACAGCCATATCGGCGGTGAGTTTTGAGTTTTGCTCCCAAAGTTTGTAGCTCAACCATATGCTTGCTGCGGCAAAAATCGGGCAAAGAAATAAAAAAGTCAATGTAGTACGAAAAAAAGAACGACGCACACGATAACGACGCGTTGTGCCACTATCTTGCATTAAGAGTATGCTGATTTTTTCGTTAGACATGATGCCTTCCTTATTCTAGCATTATTCTAATGGGGCTAGCGGTTGCCAGTCTTCTTTCACAATCAACCATTCACCCTGTATTGGGTGTAAAAGAAGAGTTTTTGTGCCCTTATCTCCCTTACCGTTCACATCTGTGTACACTTGGGTCATGTCTGCACGCACGCCATCGGCGTTAATTTGCACTCTTAGTCCGCGTAATTGAATGTCCTTGGGGGCAGCATTTTCCCAAAGGCGAGTTTTTTGTGCTTGTATGGCCGCTTTGCGTTTGCCGCCTTGTGACGCATTGGGTGCATAGAATTGCATGTATTTTTCCACATGGGCAGCCGACCATGCAGCAAGCCAATTTTCGATAACTTTATCTATGGTATAGCTTATTTTTTCTAAGTATGCCACTTGCATATTCACAGATTCTTCTTTCCAAACAGAACCCACAATACGCCAATTCCCTTTGGCATCACGTTGCCAACAGAATATTTGTTTGCCTTCTACAGGTTTTTTGCCGGCTTTGTACATAAGCTGCAAATGCTGCGTGAGCACGGTATTCCCTTCCACTTGCACTAATGTTTGACCTTGCATAATATCAAGCCAAGCCGCATTTATATAGGGCTGTAGCATTTTTTGCACATCGGAAAAACGCCCTTTGGCAAAATCCAGGGTTCCATATTTTTCTGTATCATACATGGCATACAGAGCCTTGGCGTTGCCTTGTTTTAAATACTTTGCCCAGGTCTGGATGTTATTTTGCAATGTGTTGCGCAATTCTTCAGTAAGCATAATTTTGCCTTGTTCCCTTCCTGGTTTCTTTTCCAATAGAGGACTGGCAGCGGCAACACTTTTTATTTCTTCATCACCGGTTTCTGGCATAGATACGGGAGGTGCCGTTGGCGCTTCGACAGAAGCTGCAGCGTCTGTAAGAGTTCTGCCTGTGGATGCGACTAATTGCCCTTTTTCATAGGCTACTTGCATGCCAACATTACGAGGAATCCATTCCATACCAACTATACGAAAAACTTTGTCCGCGTCTTGTTGCCAGTACAAACGGCGCACGCCTTCGGTGGATAAGTTTGGCGCACGATAAAACTGGTCTGCCCAAGTAACCCAATACCCCGGTCCTTCAAGCACGTGTACTTCACGATTAAAAATATTTATCCAATTAAGGCGCTTAAACCAACGCTCTTTATTTTTCCGAAAAGCGGTAAATGTTTCAGGCATGGCCTTAGAATAGGCTTCGGTATCGTAAAAATCAAAAAATGCGTCAGAACGGCTGGCCCATGCTCTTGTCCACTGCTCCATACGCATGCGCAGATGTTTGGCAATGCTAGAATTTTTTTGAATAACAGTTTCGGTGGAAAATGTTTCACCAACTACCACAGCCGTGCCCGGAGTGAGCTTTGGCCCTACTTCAGCTATGTGCTCAAGGTCAATGGCAATGCAACCACGGGTAATGCGTGGCTCAATGGGCTCGCCCTTACTGTGAATCCAAATGCCATAGCCGGTTTTTCCACGTAATTTATCTACGGGATTAGGATAGTTTAAGGTGTAGGCAATGCCGCCGTATTCTTTAAAATCAAGACCAGAGGCTATTTTATAGTCTACAAAATACACTCCTTCCGGCGTGCGTTTATCATTTTTGCGTTGCTTATCGCCTTCTATTTGCCCTGTGGTGCAAGGATAGGTAAGGCTTAAGGCCAAAGGGCTTTTTTTCTCATAAAGATAGAATTGCTGATTTTTTTTATCTACTGCCACAATACGCGTGGGCAAAGCCACATCGTGCAGCGTGGGTTCCCATTGAGCAGCAAAAGAGGTATGAGCAAAAGAAGGCAAGAGAGTTATTATTGCCCAAAGGAAACACAATGCATAGGGCATGGTGTTTTGTATGGTAGAATAAGTTTTTTGCTTATACATATCAATACCGTTTAGTATGCAGTTAGCAAGCGCATTTGGGCAAAATTATGCATCTCGTCCCAATGTTACCAACTCTTCGCGCGTAAATAAGGCCAGCAAGTCATATCCGGCACTTTTAAGCATTTCGCGCCCACCTTCTTGGCGGTCTAAAATGGTGGCCACCGTCACAATGTTAAGGCCGGCTTCTCGTACTCTTGTGCAAGCTTTAAGCAAGGAACCGCCGGTGGTTACCACATCTTCTACCATGGCCACGCGGTCACCTTCGTTAAAATTACCAAGGCCTTCCACATATTGGCCTGTGCCGTAGCCTTTAGCTTCTTTGCGCACCAAAAGTCCGGCTAAGGGGCGCCCCACTTCATGCGAAATGAGTGTTGTGGCCGACACCAAGGGATCAGCTCCAAGCGTCATGCCGCCAACGCCTTTAATATCCATATCTGCAAGTAATTTATTAAAAAGAGACCCGATAAGCCAAGAGCCTTCGGGATGCAAAGCCGTGACACGACAATCAAAATAATAATCACTACGGCGGCCGGAAGACAAAACAAAGTCTCCCTCGCGATAGGATTTTTCAAGAAGGATACGGGCAAGGCGTCGCTTGAGTTCTAGCATGGTAAACCTTTGCTTTTTCAGTTATTATGTTTTCATTTTCATATAAAACTGCCAACGCTTCAAGGGCGTCTGCACAATATCTTGCACAGACACCTCAATATATTACTATTTTCAGTATGCGTCAATACGTTATTTTACAAACTATTTATTACCAAAAATCCGTGTAAAAATACTGTCTTCGTGTAACAAATAGTAGCTTGAATCAAAGAGTTCTGCAAGGCTAGATGCGTCAATAAGTGCAGTAATGCTAGCATCTGCGCGCACAATGTCTTCAAAAGGAGTTTGCGTCTCCCAACTTTGCATGGCGCAAGCTTGCACCATTTCATAAGCTTTTTGACGTGGCAAACCTTGCCCGATCAGAGTTGTGAGGATGCGTTGCGAATAGTAGAGCCCTAAAGAATGTTCCATATTTTTTTGCATGCGCTCAGGCTTTACCACAAGATTATCCAAAAGATTGGTAAGTCTGTGTAGTATATAATCGGCTAATATGGTGGAATCTGGCATAATCACTCTTTCTACAGAAGAATGACTTATGTCGCGTTCATGCCAAAGAGCTTGATTTTCCATGGCTGCCAAGGCATTGCTACGCAAAAGGCGCGAAAGCCCGGTCATATTTTCAGCCGAAATGGGATTCTTTTTGTGAGGCATGGCCGAAGAACCTTTTTGCCCTTTGCGGAATCCTTCTTCTACTTCGCGAACTTCGGTGCGCTGCAAGTGGCGCAATTCCACACACAGGCGCTCTATACCGCCGCCCATAATAGCCAAAGCAGTAAAGAACTGCGCATAGCGATCGCGCTGCACAATTTGCGTGGAGTGCATATCCACTTCAAGCCCAAGGTGTTGCATGGTCAGCGCTTCCACTTCGGGGCTTAAAAAAGCATATGTGCCCACAGCGCCAGACAATTTGCCCACGCGCATAGCTTCTAATCCGTCCACAAGACGCTGACGGTGGCGCAAAAATTCTGCATAAAATCCGGCCATTTTAAGGCCAAAACTTGTGGGTTCGGCATGTATGCCGTGGGTGCGCCCCATGCATAAGGTGCCTTTCCAGGCATGGGCCAATTTAGATAAAGAAGCCAAAATCATATCCACATCGGCCACAAGAACCTTGCCGGCTTCTGCCAACATGACGGCATTGGCAGTGTCCACTATATCAGAAGAAGTGCAACCAAGGTGAATAAAACGGGCCTCAGGGCCTACAAATTCTTCTACAGAAGTTAAAAAAGCAATAACATCGTGGCGAGTGGTTTCTTCTATTTCCAAAACCCTATCCACATTAAAAGCGGCCTTTTCACGAATAACTTGCATGGCTTCTTTAGGAATACGTCCTAAGCTACACCAAGCTTCACAAACAGCAAGCTCTACCTTAAGCCACGCATTATAGCGGCTTTCCAAAGTCCAAAGTGCTGTCATTTGAGGGCGGCTGTATCTTTCGATCATGTAAAAATTTCCTTTTGTTGAAATGTATCGCTATGCCAAAAAACGTGGTTTTTGGCTTGCTCCGGTGGCTATGCCACCGCACCAAATTCTCCTTTGGGTTAGAAATCACACAGCTTGCGCATTGGGCGTTTTTTGTGATTTTTCAACTTTAGTAGCAGTTTTAGCGTCAGGTTTAGCATTAGATGTAGCATTGGGACTGCTTGTTGAAGCCTTGGTGCTATCTGTGGTAGCGGTAGAAGAAGCTTCAGCAGTATTTGTGCTGCTAGCGCTAGTTTGTGTATTGGCAGATTCATTTTTGCGGTTGCCATAATCTGTCACATACCAACCGCCGCCTTTTAAAACAAAGGCTGTATTGGAAATTATATGCACTGCTTCAGTTTTACATTGCGGACAAGGGGCAGTTTCAGTAGCCTCGCTTACGCTTAACCACTCTTCAAAAACAGTGTGGCACGCGGGGCATTGATACTCATATATGGGCATGGTATATCCTAAAGATAAATATATAATTGTAATTTATATATTTTTGTGGGTAAGCGTATATGGCCTTTATAAGGCAAAAAACATAAAAGACATAAGCTGTACCAAACGCTTGCAAGCAAAAATTGCTGCGGCTTTCGGTAAGGGTTCAAGGCCTGCCTTATCAAGCATTTACGCTACATAAAGACAGGCCTTTGAAAAATGACAAATTTTTATTTTGCCTTAGCTTCGGCTTTGGCTTCGCGTACGCGTTGCTTTAAGCGCTCTGCGCGACGTTTGCGACGACGATCCAATTCTTTGTTGCGTTCAATTTTCTTGTGCGCCATGGTTGGGCTCTCCTTCATATGATGTAGATGCCTTGCATAAGCTAAAACTAAACAAAAGTCCAGTTTTTTAGCAAAAATACTCTACAACACAGCACATGCCTAAACGATAATATTTTTCAATATTTTTACAACATTGACAAACACACAAACTTAGCTCATAGATATATTACATATACATAAGGATTTTTTATGGCTAATAAAACTTTTTTTACTGGAGCTTCCACGCTCATATGTATTCTTTATGTCCTTCTTTTTCCTTGGCAAGTGCAAGCAGCACAGCCGCAAGACTATAGCAAACATCGCCCTTTGCCAGAGGCTCTTACTCTCAGCAAGCCTTTGCTTGTACCCATAAGTCAAAAAACTGCGCAAAAAAAAGCACTGACCTTACAAAAAGAACGCATGGGTTTGCAATCATGGAAAGAATTAGCCCCATCGCTTAAACATTCTTTAGCTTATGCCAAATCTTGGCCACCGCACGAAAGAGCCATAGAACACAATGGCAAACGTATTACTTGGGCACGTGTCACGGCTTCTTTGGAATTGTTGCAAAAACTTTTGCCGCGCTTAGACAAAGAACCTGAACTGTTGGCAAAGCATTTTGATTGGCTGCACCTAAGCCCAAGCACACATTTTACCGGCTATTATTCCCCCATTATACCTGCCAGCCATACCCGCAAAAAAGGCTATGAAAGCCCCATATATCGCCTGCCAGAAGAACTTGCGCCCGAGCTTGCCCACTGTTTAGCAGCGCATACCTGCCCCGAAGAAGCTTTTGCAAGGGTGATCCGTCCAGACCCGCCATATTATTCGCGCGTAGAAATTGATATGGATAAAAAACTTGCGGGAAAAGGGCTTGAAATGGCTTATCTGCAGCACCCTGTAGACACATATGCGCTCATGCTGCAAGGTTCGGGGCTTCTTTCTTTTGAAGACGGCAGCACAAGAGCTGTGCTTTTTGCGGCCTTAAATGGACATAAAGGCGAAAGCATGGCCGGATATCTTATGCGCACCAAACAAGTGGCCAAAAGAGACGCCACCATGGAAGGCATTGAATACTGGTGGGATAAAACCAGCAAGGCCAAGCGACGCGCTTTTTTAACAGCTGGTTCCGGCTATGTGTTTTTCCGCTATGGAGCAAAAGAACCCCAAAGCACCATTGGCGCGCCACTCATACCTTGGGTGAGTATGGCGGTAGACGCACGGGTTTTGCCCCTTGGTGGCATACTTGTGTATAATTTGCCAACCACAGGCATAGATAAACCCGGTGTACTTAAAGGCAATGTGCGCACCATGCATGGGCTTGGATTTGCACAAGACACCGGTGGCGCCATTACTATGCGGCGCATAGATATGTATGCCGGCGTTGGGGAAAAAGGTCACGATGGCGCCATGAGTATTTATAATAAGGGGGATATTTGGTTATTATTGAAACGCTAGCAGGCTGTTGAAAAAGAACTGACTGCTACAGGAAGTAGCAGAAGCCGCGCAGCGGAGCAAAACAAAGCCAGCCGAAATTTATTTTCGGCGCCAGCGACTTTTGCGATAGCTTGTGTGCTACAGGACGTAGCACCAAGCGTTATGCGGTCAGTTGAAAAAG
>CAYJGS010000115.1:0-6979 GCA_964369505.1 uncultured Desulfovibrionaceae bacterium
CATAGCCGTTAGGCGAGTTCACGAGCCTTACGGATACAGAGAGCAACGCAAATGACTGATTTTCGTGCCTTTCCGCTTGGCAGCTCTGCTGACAATAGCGGCGCAAAACCCACAAAGTGGGGTTTGTCATCAAACTGAGAACCCTTTGTGAATTCACAAAGGGTTTTTTTTAAGCCATACACTGCATCAAATTTTAATGCGCTTTTTTGTTTTTTTCTTTATCTGCTCTGACTAGCGTCAACGCTCCATGACCCTCTACATAATGAATTATGCAGAGGTTTCGCTCTAGGTGGTTACCGGTTTTGTGTCATTGCTGCCAGATGGTATACATTGTTTGGCATGGTATATGCTATTAAGTAAACATCCTGATAATTTTTTGACACACGGAGAAAAAACCATGCCCATGCCAGACTTCAACAGCATCAAAGACAAAACCGTAGACTTTTGGAACAAGTTCACCTTTACCCAACGCATGATCATTTCCGGCGTTGCAGTGTTGACTGTGGCGGGTTTTATTGGTCTTGTAATTTGGCTTAATCAACCAAATTATAAGTTGCTCTATTCCAATTTAAGTCATGAAGATGCCAACCGCGTGGTGACTATTTTGCAAAAAGAAAATGTCCCCTATAGCTTAGCTAACGACGGTACCACCGTGTTGGTGCCAGCAGAACAAGTATACGACCTACGCATCAAAGTAGCAGGCGAAGGCAACTTGGTGGGACAAGGCATTGGCTTTGAAATTTTTGACCAAACAAAAGTTGGGCAAACAGAATTTGTACAACGCATCAACTATATGCGCGCCCTACAAGGCGAACTTGCACGCACCATCAGCGCCTTTCCCAGTGTTGAAAGTGCTCGTGTGCACCTTGTTTTGCCAGAACGCAGTCTTTTTGTAGAAGACCAAATGCAGCCTTCGGCTTCTGTGGTTTTGCAACTTAAAGACCCAAGCCGCGAACCCGACAGCAAAGAAATACAATCTATTAGCAATATGATGCTCATGTCTGTGGAAGGCCTTGAAAAATCTTCTTTAGCCATCACAGACAGCAGTGGTAAAGTGCTTTTCCGCCCCGAAGAAGATTCATTATCAGGTCTTTCTTCCACTCAAATGGAACATAAAATCCGCGTGCAGCGCGACCTTGAACGCCGCATCGATGCCATGCTCACCCCTGTATTTGGTCCTGGGCGCGTTGTTTCTAAGGTCAATGTAGACATGGACTTTAGCCAAAAAACCATACGCCGCGAAATTTATGACCCTGAACAAACGGCTGTTCGCTCCGAACAACGCAGCGAAGAAAGCCAACAAGGTCAAGCCAACCTAGAAGGCGGCTCGCCCGACGTAAACTTCCGCGGTGATGGCATAACCGGTTCTGTTTCCACCCAAACAGGCAGCCGCGAAACCCGCACCACCAACTATGAGATAAACAAAGAAGAACAAAATATCATTGCCAATGTGGGCGATATCAAACGCCTTACCGTGGCTGTTATCATCGACGGCATCTATGAAAAGGTTGACGGCGCATGGACATTTGTGCCACGCAATGCAGAAGAACTTGAGCGCGTGCAACTTTTGGTGGCCAATGCGGTGGGTATTGACAAAGAACGTGGTGACTCCTTACAAATAAGTTCAGTACCTTTCAATGCCACAGAACCACCCGCTGACCCCAATATGGCTGATATTATAGTGGACTATGCCGACCGTATCGGTAAGCCCTTGTTAAACACCTTGTTGGCCTTCCTCTTCCTCATGCTTGTGGTACGCCCTGTGGTGCTTGCACTCATCCGCCCCAAAGTGGAAGCCGGCGAAATGGTAGAAGGCCTTGAGGGTTTACCTTCAGCCGAAGAACAGTTAGCCTTATACGAAGCCCTTGAAGAAGCGGCACGCGCAGAAGAAGGACAAGGCAACTTAGAAAACGACGATGACGACGACCTTATGCTCTTTAAAGATGTGGAAGCCTTGCGCATACACATATTCAACTTGTCCGACCAGCATATGGACCAAGTCATAGCAATTATGCGAGGATGGATTAAAGATGGCGAACCAGTCCATGCTTAAATCTTTGGCTGCTGCCAAGGCCGGTGATCCACAGGCCTTGGCAGAGCTTAAAGCTTTACGAAAAGCACAAAAAGAATGCAGCTTGCGTGTAGAAGAACTCAAGCTGCGCCTCTTATTACTTACAGAAAAACATTGGGATCAATCTGTGAGCATTCTTAAAAATTGGCTCAACGATCCAAGAAATACAACAGAATAAGCCATAACCTAAAATACCATACACCGATTGCCAAAAAATTGACGTATGGCACTTTGTGCATTTTTCGGTTATACTTTGGAAATTGACAACTTCTACCCCACATATTTTTTATAACAGCTGGATATAAAACCTTAGTTGGAGCATACCACATGGAATTGAACGGACAACAAAAGATAGCGGTCTTACTTTTAGCCATGGGCGACAAATTTACCGCCGATGTCTTTAAACGTATGGACAGACAAGAAATTGCCACTATTTCACGCGTTATTGTTGACCTTGAACCTGTTCCTAAAGAAGTGGTAGAAGAAGTTTTGCGCGAATTCCATACTGCCCTTGTGGAAGGTGTGGACATGATTTCCGGCGGTTCTGATATTTTAAAGCGCTTGCTTGTAAAAAACGTGGATTCAGAAACAGCCAAATATATTATGGATGCTTTAAATTTAAATGCAGGCCCGGCACCTTTCCGCGAGTTAGAACAAGTGAGCCCGCGCTTGCTTTCTCAAATTTTACGCAATGAACACCCCCAAACTCTTGCCCTTATTCTTGGGCATTTGCATTCAGATCAAGCGGCAAATTTACTTGTAAACTTGCCGGCCGGGGTGCGCCCGGAAATTCTTATGCGCCTTGCCCGCCTTGAAGCTGTGCCGGAAGATATGCTCATGGAAGTGGATAAAGTTTTACAAAGCCAGCTCATTGCCATGGGCGGCAAAGAAGGCAAAAAAGTGGGCGGCATACAATCTGTGGCCGAAATTCTCAATGCTGTGGACAGAGCCACAGAAGAAGAAGTTCTCTCGGAAATCGAAGAAGATTCTGTACAAATGGCCGAAGATATACGCAACCTTATGTTCGTGTTTGAAGATTGTAAGTCTCTTGACGATAAGGGAATACGCGAATTGCTTAAAGAAATTTCCAACGAAGAACTCACTATGGCTTTGCGCGGCGCACCGGATGAGCTTAAAGAAAAAGTCTTTAAGAATATGTCTGAGCGTGCGTCTAGTATGATTCGCGAAGAATTGGAATTTATGGGCCCAACGCGTTTGGCAGATGTGGAAGCTGCACAGCAAAATGTGGTGCGTGTGGTGCGACGCCTTGAAGGTGAAGGGAAGATTACCATTAACCGCGGAAGCGGCGACGTCTTCATCTAGCAATGTGTTGAAAAAGGGCAAATTGCTGCGTCAGCGCAAAAACTCAAACTGCTTATGTATGTCCGTATACACGGCGCACCTTGAGTTTTCACGCTTCCTTGCACTTCACCCTTTTTGAACACATTGCAGAAGCACGAAAGAGTTGCAGTAAAGATTATCTTCCTTGCATCTAATACTTTTTAAACATTTTTTAAATGTGTTGAAAAAATGCAATCTGCTTCGTCCTTATCCACTCTCTGCGGCGCGTCAGATACAAGCGAAAGCAAGTTTCGCTTGTGCACCTTGTTCGCTCAAGCGCACTACCGTGCGTGCCTCCCGGCGGGATAAGGTAAACATTTACCCAAACCTTCTATAACTAGCGCGTTTTGAAGAGTGAGGGGGAGCCCTCAAGAAAAAATTAAAAACTGGAGCATATATGTCTTCTGACGAAAAAGATAAGTGGGGCACCATATTTTTGGACGCTAATCGTGAGTCGAGTTTAAGCAAGCTCGACGCTATGCAAGCGGCCTCTCGTCAGGAGCAATGGAACCAAAAAACCCAACAAGATTATTTAGAAAAAGTGCGTCAAAAGGCTGTTGAGCGGGCTAAGAGCATACTTGGTGAAGCGTATACTGAAAGGCAACAGATTTTAGAAGAAGCCGAAAAGGAAGCTGCGCGTATTCGGCAAGAGGCCAAAGCTGCCCAAAATGATGCAGAAAACATCCGCACCGACACTCAAAACTTGCGTCATGCCGTGCAAGCCGAGCTTGATAATGCCAATCATATACGCAACAGTGCCCAAGAAGAAGGTTTTCAAGCAGGTTTAGCTGCCGCACAAACAGAATTAGACAATTTTCGCGCCTCCATGGGCGCTTCTGTGGCCGGTGTATTGCAAGCCATTGAAGGCCAATGCTTGCGTATATTTGCCGGTTGGCGCCATGAGCTTGTGCACCTTATTAAAGTGAGTGTTACCAAGGCCACAGGGCTTGCCATTGATGAGCGCTATGCGCAGATTTTAGAAAATTTGGTCTATGAAGCTGTGCGCCATTTAGACGAAAGGCGTTCTGTTATTTTGCGAGTGCATCCTGACGATGAAAGTGTGGTGGCCGATCTTTTTGCGGCTGCCAAAGAAAGATTACCCGACCTTGGCCAATGGCAAATTGAAGCAGACGCAAGCTTGGAATTGGGTGGATTGGTGGCTGAAAGCCCCAGTGGCAGTGTGGACAGTCGTTTGGAACTTTTTAGGGATATGGTGGACGGTATATTGGAACATTTGGCCCTGCCCGAAAGCCAATTAGACGCTCAGGGGCAGGCCTTTGTACAAAAAATTGTGCAGCTTGAATCGGAACACATAGCCGAAAAAAGCGCCATACCCAGCGTGCAGCCACCTGCGCAAGCCTCCAATACAGAACTTGAAGCAGAACATATGGCAGAGCATTCTGCGCCCGAACCTTCTATGGGCGAACAAGCTACGGAACCTGATCCCCTAGATATGCCCGAGCCCCCTATCATACCAGATGCAGCACACCACGCGGATATTTTAGCACAAGAAACCCTGCTCGCTGCCGACAATATGGCACAAGATGCGGCGCAAAACTTTGTCCAAAGCGACGCGAACGCTCTTGATTCTATGGACCCTCTGGATTTTATTGACCCTCTTGATTCTGTTGACTCTGCTGACTCGACTGATGCGGCACCTATAATTCCAGAAGCAGAAACGCAAGAAGCAGCCCCCACCGCAGAAAAAAATCCCAAAGCTGCGCAAGAATCCGCGCAAGAACCCACACGTCAAGAGTTGGAAGAAGAGCTTTTGCCCATTCCAGATCCTAACGCCATTGTAAATTCTGAGGCTTAACCATGAAGCTTGACCCAGCATCCTGCATAACTATTCTGCAAAATTCAAGCCCCTTACATATTTTTGGTAAGGTCACCAAGGTGGTGGGGCTCATTGCCGAAGGTGGCGGTTTGCGCGCTCCTTTAGGCGCTGTGTGTCACATGATTCCCGAAGGCGAAGACCATGGCATAGCGGCCGAAGTAGTGGGTTTTCGTGATAACAGATTGCTTTTTATGCCCTATGACGACATGCGCGGCATTAGTCCCGGAAGCCGCATACGCAATAGCTCCTTACCACCTCTGTACCCTGTGGGCGCGCATATTTTGGGGCGCACCCTCGATGCTTTTGGTAATCCCTTAGATGGCGGCCCCCCCATAAGCACAGAAGTTTTTTCCATGCCCGCAAAACAAGACCAACCCGAGCAAAGCACTTTGGCAAATCAAGAGGCAGGACGCCGACTTTTTGAACAAAAAATGCTGGTTCAAGAAGGTTTTGTGCCGCCTTGGCTACATGAGGCGCGTAAAACTTGGGCGCAAGGCATGGCGCCCATATATGCCGACCCCCCAAGCCCCTTGCCCCGTCCCCGTATTACAGAAATCTTGGATGTTTGCGTGCGCAGTATTAATTCTTTGCTCACCCTTGGCAAAGGCCAACGCGTGGGTATTATGGCCGGTTCCGGTGTGGGCAAGTCCACGCTTATGGGTATGATGGCCAGATATACCAAGGCCGATGTTAACGTCATAGCCCTTATAGGCGAACGCGGTCGCGAAGTGCTGGAATTTATGGAGCGAGATCTTGGCCCTGAAGGCATGGCCCGCTCGGTGCTCATTATTGCCACCTCAGATCAATCGCCCTTGGTGCGTATGCGCGCCGCCTATGCCGCCACCGCCGTGGCCGAATATTTTAGAGATCAAAGCCTTGATGTGTTGCTTATGATGGATTCGGTAACGCGTTTTGCCATGGCCGCCCGCGAGGTTGGCCTTGCCATTGGTGAACCACCCACCACCAAAGGCTATACTCCCACAGTTTTTGCCCAATTGCCCAAATTATTGGAACGCGCAGGCCGCTCTGCCAAGGGCACCATCACCGGTATATATACCGTGCTTGTGGACGGAGACGATTTTAACGAACCCATTGCCGACGCCGTGCGCTCTATTTTAGATGGGCACATAGTGCTCACCCGCGATCTTGCCGACCAAGGTCATTTCCCTGCCATTGATGTGTTGCGCTCCATCAGCCGTCTGCGTTCAGATATTTGCAGCAAAGACGACGTGCACGCAGGCCATGGCATCACCCGCCATATGAGCACATTCCGTAAAGTGGAAGATATGATAAACATTGGCGCCTATGCCCCGGGCTCCAATGCCGATATCGACGCAGCCATTGCCAAAATGCCCCATATCAATAATTTCTTGCGCCAAGAAGTGGATACACCACAATCTCTCGATCAGAGCTTGCAAGCCATGCGCATGCTCATAGCGGGCTGAAATTCGTTTAAAAGGTGTCATCTGCTTAGAGAGTGTCGTCAAATAGCGAATTTTTGCGTATATCAAGAAAGATGAACTTATTTTGAGGGAGTGTATTCTTCTCATACTCGACCGAAAAAGTAAGTGAAATCTGACGCAGAGATACGTAAAAAGGCGCATTTGACGACACTATCTACGTCAGATAACTTTCTTTCGTGGCATGGGCCAAAGAGCCCTATGCTGCCTCAAAAAAAATCATCTTCCTTGCATCTGACACCTTTTAAACGAATTTTGTGTAATAATGTA
>CAYJGS010000116.1:0-6920 GCA_964369505.1 uncultured Desulfovibrionaceae bacterium
TTTGCAAAGTTTTGCCAATATCTTCTTCCATACACAATCCACGCTCAATAATATCAAGCGGTGCATAAGCATGGTCTAAATTTAAGCACACATAATGGGCCTTGGGATTTTCTGCCGTAAATTTCCAAAAGGGATATTTAATAATAACAGGCGTGTTTTCACCAACGCCCAATTCCAAAAAGAGCACTTTTTCCGTATTATAACGCTGTATAAATTGTTCATATCTGTTCTTGGCCGCATGCCAACCGCTATCTTCCACAAAAGTATAATCCGCACGCAAATTCATGCGCATGGGCCTTTGGCATTTAGGGCAATAAGGTATAAGCTCAGAAGGAATGTTCATATGCTTTTGCGCGGCAAGCATTTTACGCACTACCCCTTCATTGTCATAGGTTTCTTGATGGCAAGGTAAAGAACACTGCCAAAGGCCATAATCCCCTTGGGTATAAAAAAGCCTTTCTTTATCAAATCCAAAGCGTTGAAAAGAATGGTCCACATTGGTGGTGATAACAAAATAATTTTTATGTGCCACAAGTTTGAGCAAATTGGGGTACACTTCATTGAGCTTTGGTTCCAAGCGATTATGAAAAATATGCCGGCTCCAATAGGCCCAATGCTCCTCTGGACTTGCATAATGGGTAAAAGCCGCCGTATACATGTCGGTATATTTATATTTTGCAATAAAATCTGCAAAATTATCCGTAAAACGCTTACCACTATACACAAGACCGGCCGCCGCAGAAAGCCCTGCACCAGCCCCAATAACAATGGTGTCCGTTTCTGCCATAAGCTTTTGCAAGCTAGCAAAAGGATTGGAAAAGTGTTTTGTAGATTTGGTAGTCACTATCTTTGAAAACATTAAATATCACCTTTATGGGCTTTTCAGTTTTGCCAAGCTCTTCTTGCACCGTTTGCAACGCAATTTTTGCGGCTTCCTTGGGGGGAAAACGAAATTCTCCGGTGGAAATACAACAAAATGCTATACTCTCCAAACTATTCTCCAAGGCCAGCTGCAAACAAGAGCGGTAACAATTGGCCAAAAGTTCTCTCTGCCTTGAGCTCACTTCAGCATGAATAATGGGCCCCACTGTATGCAAAACATACTTGCTTGGCAGGTTATATGCCGGAGTTATCTTGGCCATGCCCGTGCTCTCTTCATGCCCTTGCGCTTGCATAATATGATGACAAGCTTCACGCAATTGCACACCGGCATAAGAATGGATAATATTGTCTATGCACGCATGGCAGGGCACAAAACAACCAAGTAATTGATTATTAGCCGCATTAACAATGGCGTCCACAGCCAAGCGAGTAATATCACCTTGCCACAAAAAAAGCTGTCCGCTTGGCATATGGGGAAACAATGTTGCTTGTTCTGCTACTATATCCGCAAGATCCACACGCCCTTTTTCTTCTGCCTCTTGCTGCAAAAAACTGTCTTGCAGCGCAAGAAATTCTTCGCTCACAGGATTTGGTTTTCGTATATTCATAAGCGAGCGCAAAAGCTGCCTCTGCCCCTTTTCTTCTTGTCCAAATTTTTTAGCTTCTACCGAAAAATACGGCATTTCCGCTAAAAGCATGCTGTTGAGCTTTTGCAGTTTTTCAATTTTTTGCATATTATTTTTGTGTTATTTGCAAGTTTCTAAAATAAGCTAATGTTCCATTATCTATCCATAAACCAATGCCGCCTTGAGCCTTTTCGCCCAATTTCAAATCATTCACTATAAGCACAGGCTGCTCGGCATTGCCCACATATAAATAAGCACAACTGCCTTGCACTTCAATTTTTATGTGTATCCATGTTTTTAATTGCATATCGCAATAAGATTCATATTTTTCAGGTTCTTCGGCACGCAAACGATCAAATTTATACTCAGGAAAAGAAAAATATTGGGTGCAATGATTCCTGCGCACCTGATCGTCACATCTTCCGTTTAAAGGGCGAATATACATACCTTCAAAAGCAGAAAGATTCTCGCTGATTCTAAAAGCAAGGCCAATAAATCCACGCGCAAATTCCGGCGCATTTTCTTCTAAGTCTGCCGCCAAATCCACCTCAATGGTGCCATTACTAAAATCCATGGGTAAATACGCAAAATTTGGGCCGTCCACTTCATACTTATCCAATTCTTTAGGATCAAAACGCACACATGTGCACTGTTCACCTAGAAATACTTTTTCCTCCGCTATAACAATATGTTCCTTAAGATTTTCTGGTTTTTTGGCTAAAGATACAAACATGCTTAACTCCTTTTAATATGATATAGTTTTTTATTTCCCTTTATGCACCACAGCTTCCACAGGACACGAAAGGAAGCAGTCGCCGCATTCATCACAACGCGCACCGTTAATTTGAAATTTATCCCCGTCCGCTGTAGGTTCTATGGCCAAAAAAGAACAGTTTTCTTGGCATTGTCCACAACCAATACAGGCATCGGTAATATGCAAGCCCACAGGAACAATAGGGAAGCCACCATAAGAAAACCTCAGCCTTTGCAATTTGTTTTCGCGGTGTTCCTTTTCAAAATCATAATCGTAAATTTCGCCCTTGGCACGATAAATTACAAAGAACACCATGCTCTTATATTGTTCTTGGTCGGCTATGCAAAAGTCAAATATGGGATTATTTTTTGCCTTAATATCTTCAAGGCTCACTTCTTTCACATCACCCGTAAGGCGCGCAAAATATCCGGCATCAAAAATAGGACTACCGTCGTCCCTTTCTTCTATATGCGTGTTGGCATGCAGACCGCATATGGATAATTTTCCTGTTTCTTTAAGCTGCTTATAAAAAGGTTTTGTGTACATGGTCATAAAATATATGCCCTCATCGTCACATCCACGCAAATGCGCTATGCGTGTTTCTGGATAATCATTATCCACTGTGGCAAAGGTCAAACAGCCTATTTTATCAAAATATGTATAAATTTCTGCAATGGTCATGCTATATCTCCTTGGTTGAAAAAAATTGTTTCATGGTATACTAGGTGTGTATAGCGTATTTGTAAAGTAAGCACATGAAAGTGCTATAGTTACTTTGAGGAAACCAAGGAGATTCTCATGCCCTCAGAACTACCTGCTTGCCCTGTAGAAATGACATTATCACTCATCGGTGACAAATGGAAAGTGCTTATTATCAGAGACTTATCTGATGGAACAAAACGCTTTGGACAACTGAAAAATTCTATTACAGGCATATCACAAAAAGTGCTCACAGCGAATTTGCGCAGCTTAGAAAACTCTGGTCTTTTGAACCGAACAGTCTATGCGCAAGTTCCGCCCAAAGTTGAATATTCTTTGACAGAACTAGGGGAAAGCCTGAAGCCTGTGTTAGAAGCTTTAGCGCTTTGGGGCGATGCCTACAAAAAAAACATGCATAATAGCATGTAATACATATGGAGTGTATATGATATTACTTTTATTGGGCTTACTTGTATTTGCAGGCACAATTTTCGCCGTTGTAAAGCGATATAACACAACCATCGTGCTTTTTGTTTCCGGCATAGCCCTTTGGGCTATAGCTATTATTTTTGACGCACACTATTACACTCTCACAGACTTTAAAAGCTCAGGCCTAGCCGCTTTAGATATTTTTGTAATATTTGAAGACCTTATAAAATCTAGCATAGGTGGTGTGGGACTTATTATTATGGCGGCCGGTGGTTTTTCGCAATATATGAACACCATAGGTGCCTCAAGTGCTTTTGTGCAAGTGGGGGCAAAGCCTTTATTATACATTAAAAGCCCTTATATGCTTATTGCCTTGGCTGTGGTTTTTGCGCAAATCATGAGTATTTTTATTCCCAGCGCCACAGGCCTTGGCATGCTTTTATTGGTGACGCTCTTCCCCTTATTACGCAAACTTAAAGTTTCGGCTCCTTCGGCGGCGGCGGCCATTGCTTCCACCGCTTGTCTAGAGCTTGGGCCAGCTTCTGGTTCAACCAATGTGGGTGCAGAATTGGCAAACATGACCAGCATGGAATATTTTGTAAATTATCAGCTAGTTACTGCTGTTCCCGCTGTTATAGTCATAGCTGTATTGTATTTTGTCACATCTATATATTTTGACAAAAAAGAAAATGTGCAAGCCATGGAAGTGGAAGAAGCGCCCACCGCCGCTTTATCTAAAGATCCAGAAGAAAAAAAATTACCCTCACTATACGGGCTATTACCTATACTCCCCTTGCTTTTATTGTTAATTTTCAGTGATTACATTGTAGCTTCGGTACAATTAGACGTAATTGCGGCCATGTTTGTTGCTTTTTTCATAGCCATGCTGTGTGAACTTATCCGCACACGCAACATAACAAAGACCTTTGAACAAGCCACCTCATTTTTTACCGGCATGGCAGACATGCTAAAAAATGTGGTAATGTTGCTTATTGCTGCTCAATTTTTTGCTTCCGGTTTGCAAGGTGTGGGGCTTTCATACCACCTCATACAAAGTGCAGATACCATTGGTTTTGGCATGCTTGGCATGACCATAGTGCTCGTACTTATTGTTGGTATTTTAACAATGGTATCCGGCAGTGGCAGTGCGGCTTTTTTAAGCTTCTCAGGCCTTGCACCAGACATCGCCAACAAAATGCACGAGCCGGTGGTACAAATGCTTGTGCCCATGCAAGCGGCCTCAGCAACATTTAGAGGCATGTCTCCTGTGGCAGGCATTGTTATTGCCGTGGCGGGCGGCACAGGGGTGGATCCCTTTACCGTTGTTAAGCGAACAGCCATACCCATGATTGGGGGCACCATAACCACTATTATAGTATCGTTTTTATTGTAGTAAAAACAACAACAGTCTATTAAAGAGCTTTGCGCCCTTTTGCTGTGAGCCTATATTTTTGCGTAGGGCTTTGTGGCGTATCTGGTTGCGTGCGCTCAATAAATCCGGCTTCAAGTGCAGGATTAAGATAATTTTTTCTAAAAGTAGGTATATGCTTAAGCGATAAAGAACGCATAAGCTCTGCTGTGCTCTTCTCTTTCTTTGAAAGAGATTTAAGAAGTCGCTTAATAAGCCCCGTTACTTGGTCGCTTACTAGGTCGCTTACTAGGTCGCTTACTTGGTCGCTTACTAGGTCGCTGTCTTTTGTGGATTGCTTATTAATCAAATCTGTTATAGCATTTTTAAGCGCATCAAGCATGAAATCAATGAACACACCAGAATTGCCAGCTTTATCAGCTTGTCCTAAGCTTGTATAATAGTCTTCTTGTCGATTCCGAATAATAGTTTCTACCGGTAAATAGGCAAAGAACGGTTTCCACTTACTTAGAATAAGTGTTTGCCAAAGCCTTCCCATGCGCCCATTGCCATCATTAAAAGGGTGTATAAATTCAAATTCATAATGAAAAATTGAACTTGTTATGAGGGCTTGTTCTTCGCTATTTTTTAGCCAAGCCAGCAAATCGTCCAAATGCCCTTTAATAAATTTGGCAGGCGGAGCAGCATGCACAACTTCTTCGCCCTTATAAATCCCCACGTTACCCAAGCGCAATTGTCCTGGGTGCGGCACCAAGTCTTGCATAAGTAAAGCATGAGCTGAAAGCAAATCGTCTATTTTGTGTGGTTGCCATGAATGTAATTTTTCATAAGCGGCGATGGCGCCGTGCACTTCTTGAATATCTCGAGGTGGGCCAAACACTATTTTTCCGTCTATGATATCCGTCACTTGTTCAAGGGTTAACGTATTGTTTTCAATAGCCAAAGAAGCATGAATACTTTGGATACGATTTTCACGCCTTAATTGTGGCGAAAGAGCCTCCGCGGTCAGTATACCGCCTTCAAGGCGTCCCAATTGCTCACAAATAGACGCTACAAGCTTTAAAGCCGTGCTACTTATGGTATAAGGTGGCGTATAAGACATTATAAACTCTTTTTATGCTTGCCCCTTACCACAAGGCTTTGCTGGGGGCAGCAAATGTTCCCGTATATCTGGCGAGAAATTCTTCTTTCGTGTAAGCATGTACTTGTGTTCCATAGTGCTCAATGGCAAAACTTGCGGTGGTGGCTGCCAATTGCAAAGATTCTTCCATGCCAAATCCACAATATAAGCCTTTTAAAAGACCTGCACGGTGCGCATCGCCAGCACCAGTAGGATCTTGCACAGAGGTCACAGGCACAGCCTTAATTTGCACGCTTTCGCCTTTATGTTTGGCCACAGCGCCTTTTTCACCAAGGGTAGTTATGCACCACTGGGTCAAAGCTTCGATTTCGGCTTGTGTTTTGCCTGTTTTTTGGCAAATCATTTCTAATTCATAATCATTAGACACAAGGGCAAACGAGCCTGTAATGGACCGTAAAAGTTCTTCCGCACTGAGCACAGGCAGCTGTTGACCCGGATCATAAATATAACGCAGGCCTTTATCTTTGTAATATTCGGGCAAAGCTCGCATATCTAATAAATTACCCGGCGAAACAAGGGCAATGTCTTTTACCGCGTCAAGTTTTGGAAAACCGTATTTACAAGGCAAGCTCATGGCGCCGGGATAAAAACCCGTAATCTGGTTATTGCTCATATCGGTAGTTATGTAGCAAAGGGCGGTGAAAAGTTCATCGTCTTGATAGATGCCGTCTAAAGGCAGCCCCATGCTTTGCATATGCGTAGCATACACACCAAAATCGCGCCCAACACTAGCGAGCACAAAAGGGGCTTCGCCAAGCAGGGCTAAGCTATAGGCAATGTTACCGGCGCAACCGCCCATTTTTTCTTCCATGCGATCCACCATGAAGCTAATGCTAAGGGTGTGGATTTTATCTTGGATGATATTGTCTTGGAATTGACCGCCAAAGGTCATGATACGGTCAAAGGCCATGGAGCCGGAAATATATATTGCCATGTTTATATCCTTTTGGGTGAAACGTTTTATTCTGCCTTGCGCAGCCTTTGGCTTTTTGCGCCACTTTTGCGCAGCCTTTGGCTTTT
>CAYJGS010000117.1:0-6906 GCA_964369505.1 uncultured Desulfovibrionaceae bacterium
CACTCTATCATGAACTTACGTTTGTAGATATCAATGGTATGGAAAAAATTAAGGTTGTTACCTCAGACCTTATGGATCCCACACTTAAAGATGTGTCAAACAATGATAACACTTTTATTAAAGCCGAAAAATATTGGTCAGAGCTACAAAAGCTCAAGCCGGGAGAAATATATGTATCCGACGTTATTGGCGCCTATGTGGGTACCAATATTATAGGCATGTATACACCAGAAAATGCCAAAAAAAGAAATGTTCCTTATAATCCTGAGAGCATGGCCTATTCCGGAACTGAAAATCCTGTAGGTAAACGATTTAGGGGTATTATTCGCTGGGCCACCCCAGTTGTGCGCGACAATGCTATTATTGGCTATGTAACCTTGGCCTTAAACCACGATCATATTATGGGTCTTGTGGACCATGTAAAGCCAACAGAGGAAAGATATACAGAACTTTCCGACGGACATACGGGCAATTATACCTTTATTTGGGACTATTTAGGACGCAGTATTGTGCACCCGCGCCACCACTCTATTGTGGGCTATGTGCCGGAAACCGGCAAACAAGCAGTTCCTTGGCTTTCTCAAGAAGTGTATGACGCTTGGCAACAAAGCGGCAAATCTTATGACGATTTTATTGTAGACTACCCTGCTTTTTTTGAACAATCACGTAAAAAGAAGCCTTCTCCAGAAATTACTAAGCAAGGCTTGCTGGCTCTTGATTGCCGTTACCTGAACTTTGCCCCACAATGTGTGGGCTGGTTTGACCTTGCTAAAGATGGCGGTTCAGGTTCTTTTCTTATCCTTTGGACAGGCCTTTGGAAATTGAATACTGCTGCCTCTATCCCCTATTATACAGGGCAGTATGGACAAAGAAAAATCGGCTTTGGCTTTATAGCCATGGGTGCTAATGTGGATGATTTCCACGCAGCTGCGTTGGAAACGGAAAAAGAAATTGAAACCCGTGTGGAACAAACAGACAAAGAACTATCTGAAGTTTCAGAACAAACTTTTTCTGCCATTGCCAAAAATCTTTGGGAAACAGCCATGAGCCTTTCTGTGTCTACGCTTGTAATGACCTTATTGGTCATATTTGTGGCGGTATGGATGGCTTCTAATATTACACAAAAAATCACCCACTTAATTGCAGGCCTTTCGCGTTTTAAAAGGGGTGAGCGTCAATTCCGTTTCAATGCCCTTATTAAGGACGAAATGGGAGTTCTTTCTGACTCTTTCGACGAACTTGCCGACAGTGTTGTAAACAGTGATCAAGGCCCTGTTACCATTACCGACCTTGAAGGTGTTATTCTTTATATGAACAACCCTTCTTTAGAGATACTTGGTAAGGAATTAGAAGAAGTTGTGGGAGCTAAATATACAGATGTAAGCCTCTTTAGCGATATGAATTCTCCCATACGCACTTTTGAAAATGGTGAAGAGCAAAGCATAGTGTTCCACCCTCCAACTCACCGTTATTACAAAGGAAAAGTAACGTATTTACTTGATAGACTTGGTAATAAATTAGGCTATATAGTAACTCCTGAAGACGTTACCAGCCTCATTACCGAACAAGACCGCATTGAGCGTGAACGCGCCTTACTAGATACGGTTATTTCATCTTCGCCAGATCTTATTTGGTTCCAAGATACTCAAGGGGATTATCTGTCTGTGAACCCACGCTTTGCTGCTCTTTTTGGCAGATTACCCGAGCATGTTCAGGGCAAACGCGCTTCTGACCTTTTCCCTCAGCCTGTGTTTGAATCTATGCAAGCCAACGACGCCGACGCCATAAATCATGGCGGTCCTTTGCATACTGAAGAAAGGCTGCTTTTTGCCGATGGACACGAAGAAATTTTGGACGTTGTGCGTACTCCTCTATATGCATCTACCGGTCAATTCCGCGGGCTTCTTGGTGTGGCTCGTGACGTAAGCTTGCGTGTTTCTGTAGAAAGCGAATTACGCCAAGCGCAAAAAGAACTCATATCTGCGGTGAATGAAGCCAATAAAGCAAGCGCCTCTAAGAGCGAATTTTTGGCACGCATGAGCCATGAAATACGCACTCCCATGAATGCTATTATAGGTATGACCAACATCACTAAGCGCAAGCTTGATGAAGAAGTCGCTTCAAAAAGCGACTTGCTCCCCAATATATTGCAGATTGAATCTTCGGCCATTCACCTTATGGGGCTGCTTAATGACATTCTTGATATTTCAAAAATTGAAGCCGGCAAGATTGAATTGAGTATAGAAAGCTTTGACATGCTCAAAGTTGTAAACGATGTTGCCACCATTATTGAACCACGTTGTAATGGAAAAAATATCCGCTTTACCGTAGATGTAGAAGGCTTTACACAACCATACTTCATCTCAGACGAATTGCGCTTGCGTCAAGTTCTTATCAATTTGCTTGGCAATGCGGTGAAATTTACACCGGAACTTGGCACTATACACTTTAAAGTGCACCTGCTTGAAAGTAGTGATAACAAAGCTCGCATATTCTTTTCGGTGGCAGATACAGGTATTGGTATTCCTAAGGATATGATCGACAATCTTTTCATGCCTTTTGAGCAAGGAGGAGGACATATTACACGTAATTATGGCGGCACCGGCCTTGGCCTTTCCATAAGCCGTAATATTGCCATGCTTTTAGGCAGCGACATTTATATAAAAAGCGAAGAAGGCAAGGGCAGCGAATTCTTCTTTGAACTTTGGATGGAAGAAAATACTGACCACGTCGATGCCACCAGCGACAAAACCGACTTGCCCATTCCCCCCGGAAAGCGAGTGCTCTTGGTAGATGATGTGGATATCAACCGAATCATTGCCATAGAATTGCTTACTCCCTTTGAACTGCTCATTGACGAAGCAGCTGATGGCAGTGAAGCCATAAAAATATTTGAAGAATCCGAAGTTGGTCATTACGATATAATCCTTATGGATATTCAAATGCCCAAGGTAAATGGATATGAAGCAGCCCAGAGCATTCGTTGCCTTAACCGCGACGACGCAAAAACAATACCCATTGTAGCCATGACAGCCAATGCTTTTAAAGAAGATATAGATATGGCCATGTCTCATGGCATGAATGCCCACGTAGCAAAACCCATTGACATGGAAAAACTTTTAGACACATTAAAAATCTTTTTAGACGCAAAGAAAATATAATATTAAACAAATTTTATAAGGATAGGACATGAGCCTAAAAAAACCCATAGGCCCTGGAGATCGCATTGAATCGCGCTGTACTCGTTGCCAAGACCGCACAGGACATATTATTGTGGCCATGGTTAATGGTGAAATAGTTAAAGTGGAATGTTGCGCTTGCGGCAGCACCCACAAATATTACCCCATACGCCCAGAAAAAAAAGCTGACAGTGGTGTACGCAGAGTAAAAGCTGGCTCAGATCGCAAAGACGCTATGAGGCTTGAAAAAGCCGCCACTAAGGCTCCAACACGCAGCAGCAACAAAGCTGTGGCGCAAGCTTTGGCCAATGAAAGTGCTTGGCGAAAAGAAATGGAGCGCCCATCTGCACCTGAAGCAAGAGCATACAATATCGAAATGCCCTTAAAAACAAACGACATTGTGGATCATCCAAGCTTTGGCCTTGGAGCAGTTATCGACACAATTGGTAGCGATAAGGCGCAAATATTGTTCCGAGACGGCATGCGATTATTGCGCTGCCAAACTGTTCGTTAAAATTTTTCATATTTTTCCTTGTCAATATATGAAATATTTTTTATATATTTTCTCCGTGCTGTAAAAAATAATTTATTCATTTTTTACAGCACGTTACCTATTGCCTCAGAAAACACATTTTGCACCTTAAAGCATAATATCTATATTTTCATAACCTTACGCGCAATTCTTTTTTGCAGTATTTTATGGAATGCCAATTCTTTTTTTACTTTTTACGTTGACAATAGCACGAAAGAGTGTTTCAGTGCCCTGAGAGCTGTGTGGATTGAATGAGCTAGTTGTTAGACTTATTTCTGCACAGTGAAATTACTATTTTTTGAGAGGGTAACTCATGTCTAAGTCTATTTATGTAGGCAACCTGCCTTGGTCTGCAACAGAAGAACAAGTTCAAGAACTTTTCGCTGAATTTGGTACAGTTCTTTCTGTAAAGCTTATTAGTGATCGCGATACTGGTCGCGCTCGTGGTTTTGGTTTTGTTGAAATGGAAGATTCCGACGCTCCTGCAGCTGTTGAAGCTTTGGACAATGCATCTTTTGGTGGTCGTACTTTGCGCGTTAACGAAGCAAAACCACGCGCTCCACGTGCCCCAAGATATTAAGAGTCTGAACATTAAAAATTAAATGATAATACCTTCCCAGCATTATGGGAGGAATATGGCTTTAAGGAGTTATGATGCTCAATCCTAGAGAATGTGTCTTGTATAGTGGTGGCGCTGCTGGAACTGAATCTTTTTTTGGCTCCCTTGCGGAAGAGTGGGGCATTGAAGAGGTTAATTTCAGCTTTGAAGGGCACCAAATATCTCGCACACGCGGTATCCGCGTTCTTACTTCTGACGAGCTGGCTCTTAAAGATGTGAGTTTGACTTATGTGTCAAAACTCATGAGCCGCGAGTACACTCGCGCCCCACTTTTCCGCAAAGTGCTACAATCCATTTGTTGGCAGGTTAGCAGCGGCAATGAAGTCATTGTCATTGGTAGCATACAGCCTGATGGAACCGTTAAAGGCGGTACCGGTTGGGGGGCAGAATTTGCAAAAATTTGCAATAAACCCCTTTTAGTTTACGACCAGTCTAAAAACGAATGGTTTTCTTGGGAAAAAGAGGCTTGGAAAGTAGAAAAGGCCCCGTGTATCCAACGCCCCCAATTTTGCGCGACGGGCACGCGCTTTTTAGAAGATTCTGGACGTACTGCCATAAAAGAATTGTTTAGCCGGTCTTTTGCCAAATAATTTCGTATTAAGAGGCTAGTTTAGGAATTTTTGGAAAGCCAGGAGTATGCGCTCTTGGCTTTTTCTTTTTTTATTTAACTGTTTTCAAAAGTTACTATGCAACCAGTATCAAACATTTCTCAAAATACCCTTGGCTTTTTTGCTGGATTTACAGCTTTTAGCGTTTGGGGAGCGCTTGTTTTATATTGGAAAGCTCTACAACATATTCCGGCCGATGAAATTCTTGGCTACCGTATGATTTTTTCTATGGTGGCAACAGCCCCTCTTGTATATATTGCCCACAGTTGGGATGATGTACTTAAAGTTTTTAAAGATACAAAAACTTTGCGGCGCATTATTTTTGCGGCATTCATGTTAGGGCTTAATTGGCTTATATATATTTGGTCTGTAAATAATAATAAAGTTGTAGAAGCAAGCCTTGGATATTTTATCAATCCCTTTCTTTCTGTAATTTTGGGGCGTATATTCTTAGGTGAAAAAATGACGCGCCTGCAAATATTAGCCATTGCCATTGCCGCTTTTGGTGTTGCTTTTAGCGTTGTGGCCTATGGGCAATTTCCGTTCATTGGGATTATTTTAAGTTTTTCCTTTGCCCTTTATGGCTATTTGCGAAAAACCGTCAATACGTGCGCTACGGCAGGTTTTTTTGTGGAAACCTTAGCCTTATTCCCCATTTCTTTGAGTTGGATTTTTTGGAAACATATTTCAGGGCAAGGCATTTTTTGGACATATGACGTAAAAACACAAGTATTACTTGCCGGTACTGGTATTATTACTGCATTACCGCTCATACTTTTTGCCTATGCCAGCAAGCGCATTCAATTAAGCACCCTTGGCCTCTTGCAGTATATCACGCCAACCATTACACTGTTTGTGGGCGTTTTTCTTTATCATGAAAAAATATCCCAAGCTACAGGTGTCACTCTCATCTGTGTTTGGCTAGGGTTAGCATTATATACATGGTGCTGTCTAAGGCAAAAACCTATTTTTTCTAAATAACATTATAATATGATATAGATATTTTCCATAACCTATAACAAATTTTACGGAATAAAAACTATGACATATACATTTTCAGAACAAGAAAAACATATTTTACGCATTGCTCAAAATAATCTTCCCGATTCTGCCACACCCTATGCAGACATTGCCAAAGAGGTGGGCTGTGAAGAAGCAGACGTGCTTAGGCTTTTGCAAAAACTTAAAGACGAAGGAGCCATTCGTCGTTTTGGCGCTAGTATTAAGCACCAAAAAACCGGCTGGAGCCATAATGCCATGGTAGCTTGGAAGGCCACAGAAGACATGGTAGATGCTTGTGGGCAAAAAGCTGCAGGCCATGCCCATGTTTCCCACTGCTATTTTCGACCTTCCGAAGCAAAGGATTGGCCCTATACTTTATACACCATGGTGCACGGGCGCAGTGAAGAAGAATGTCAAAAAGTTATTTCAGAATTACAAGAACTTATTGGCATAAATGAGTATGCGGCCTTAAACAGCATAGAAGAATTTAAAAAAACATCCATGAGCTATTTTTAACCATTGCCCAATAAAGGAATCATTATGCAAGAAAACAAATCTCAAGAATTATTCAGTGAAGCCCAAAAACTTATCCCAGGTGGAGTTAACAGCCCCGTGCGCGCTTGCAAAAATGTGGACAGCATCCCCCTGTTTATTGCCAAAGGAAATGGCTGTGAAATCACCGATGTAGATGGAAATACATATATCGACTATGTGCTTTCTTGGGGGCCTATGATTTTAGGACATGCCCATCCTGAGGTAACAGCAGCCGTGCAAGAAGCCGCCACCCGTGGCACAAGCTATGGCGCGCCCTGTCACGACGAAGTATTGCTTGCCGAAGAAGTCATTGCCGCTTTACCTTCTGTAGAAATGGTGCGCATGGTCAATTCCGGCACCGAAGCCACCATGAGCGCCCTGCGCCTTGCCCGCGGCATTACAGGGCGTGATAAGGTTTTAAAATTCATTGGT
>CAYJGS010000118.1:0-6815 GCA_964369505.1 uncultured Desulfovibrionaceae bacterium
CAGGCGATTTGCTCCAATAGACCATACGCCAAATAACGCCGCCGATGAAGGTAAGCACTGCTACATACGGCAAAACCACCACAAAGAAGTAACCAAGACCAATGCTTGCTCCCATCCATGCAATGGCGCCAATGGCGCAGACTACCAGTAATGAAGTGATCATTCCCTTACCTCACTGGGCTATAGGTTTGTTGAAAGTTTGATCATCCAAATCAAACTTGACCTAAACTAAGTTCCTTCAATACTCTATCAAAGGAAGCACTTTTTCTGTATAATTTCCGTAAAATACGGTTATTACTGTGATTTTTTAACTTTATATTTCTTTAAGCACATGGCCTTTTTCTTGCGCCCAACGCACCAATTGTGAATGTTGTGTGCGTATTTCTTTGATGCGTTGCTCAGCAAGCAAATCTCGTGATGCAACATACATATCAAGAGCCATGAGCGCTAAAGTGTCAAGGCGTGATTCTGCTTCTAAATATTCTTCCATTTGCTTGGAATCTTGTATTTTATTTAAAAATGTATCGCGAAAAATTTGCTTGAGCACATACAAGACGCCAATGCCCTGCGAGGGGGCAAAATCTTGCACAGAGCGCAAGCGCACAAAACGTTCTAAAGCATCATTGAGTTTTTCTTCAATCATGTGTTCGCCGGCCATGGCGTCAAAAAGATAATTGGCCACAGTAAGAGTTATTTCGCCCACAGGATTGCAAAATTGGTCACTTTTTGTGCGCAAAAAACCAACTGTATCAAGAGCATATGATCCGAATACTGCATTAACCCATTGTTCGGTCACTTGTGTTTTGTGTTCGCGAAAAAGTTCTAAAATTTTCATGTAAACCTATTATTATGTATTTTTTAGCCAAAGTGTTTATCAAGTCACACACTGCATAGTGTAAAATATACCCCCACGTCAAGGCATTCTCTACGTTTATTCACAATATACGCAGTTTTTTACGCTAGTCAGGACAAGGTTCTGTTGTAAGTCCTCCGCAGGAACCGGCAATGCTTGTGTCTACAGGCAAGGTAGCATCGTTGTTATTATTATAAATTTCAGGAGATGTGGGCACATGCTCTGGCAAGAATTCACCGTCATCTTTAGGTGGTGTAAGGCTTAAGTTTGTTTCGACATCTGTCTGAGGGCTTGCGGGCGGTGCTATGGGGGGCACGGATATATCGGCAGAAGGACTTTGTTTTTCTACTGTTGGTGCTGGTTTGGGGCTTGGCTTTTTGGGTACAAGAAAAGCCGGTAAGCCTTTATATTCAATAAAGGGTATTACGGCAGAACCTGAGGCTAAAACATGCCCTTTGTTTTTCATTAAGTTAAATTGCAATTGTATTTCTGTAAAAATATTTAAAGGGCTTTGGCCTGTGGGGGGGGTGCTGCGCACTTCTTCTAAGGCTTGAACCAAGGTTTTGCCCTTTTGTGTGCTGTCTATGATATGCGCAATGAGTAGGGCGTCATTGCCATTTTCTGTTACAGGATAATAGGCCACTTGGGGATTTTCTTGAAAAGCCTTTATGGCATCGGCGCACGATGGGCAAGATGGAGAAAAGTATATATTTATGGTCGACTCACCATTGGTGGGAGTTTTTATGGCCCAAGGTTCAAAACTGTCACGCACCACAGCACCGGCATTGATAATAAAAAGTAATAACCAAAAGTACCAAAGGTAAGAACGGCTCTTTTTTCCTTGAGAAGTATCGGCATGCCTAAAACTTAAAAATGTTAGAGCAAAGAGCAAAGCTACCACAAGGCAGCTTGAGCAGGGTGCTGTGCTTAACATGATGAGCAAAAGAATTATGTCGCCCAAAAGGCACATACCGGCCACAAAAACACCAAGACCCGGCCTGCCGCTAAAAGAGGCTATAGTTAAAAGAGCAAATGCTGTGCAACCATACCACCAAAGCGAAACGCCGCCAATGGTCATGTCTGAGCTGACTTCACAACCTGCAGTGAGGCATAGTTCAATGGAATTGCCCCAAGCATACCATGTGCAAAAAGTTAGCCCAAGCAGTGCGCATAAAAGAGGCAAGGGCATTATGAGTGGGGCTGGATTTCTTTGTTGTAGCATGGTTTTTTCCGCATAAATATATTTTTTAAAAGAATTGGTATTGTGTGAATTATCATGTGCAAAATTACACTATAATCACTACAGGACTTTTATGATACAATATTTTATGATGTATGCAAAGCATAAATGCATAGGAATATTTTATTAAAGCAATAAATAATTGTCTAAAATGTTAAAATAAAATTGCTGTGCGAGCTTGTACGCAAAAAAATCTCTTTTACTTTGGAAACGGTTTTCTTGCGTATATGCAAACTTGCTTGTAGTATATGCCGTATGCAAAACATAGGAACATTTACTCTTACAGCTACAGATGGCGCCGCGCGCACAGGTTTTTTACAAACTGCCCATGGCATTGTGCAAACACCTATTTTTATGCCTGTGGGCACTGTAGGCTCGGTAAAGGCTATTGCTCCCGATGACTTAGCAGCCATGCAGGCTGAAATTATTTTGGGTAATACATATCACTTATATTTGCGCCCCGGGCATGAGCTTGTGAAAAGGCGAGGGGGTTTGCATAAATTTAATGCTTGGCATGGCCCCATTCTTACAGACAGTGGTGGTTTTCAGGTGTTTAGTTTAAGTTCTTTGCGTAAGATTACTGAAAATGGTGTGGAATTTCGTTCGCACATTGATGGTTCAAAGCATCTTTTTACACCTGAAAGTGTGGTGGAAATCCAGCGTTGTTTGCATTCAGATATCATGATGGTTTTGGATGAATGCGTGCCTTATGGCGCTGATTATGCTTATACCGAAAAGTCTTTGGCTTTGACCACGCGTTGGGCCAAGCGTGCCAGAGAAGCCTATCCCAAAGGAACGGCGGACAATCTGCTTTTTGCCATAACCCAAGGCGGCTTTTTTAAAGATTTACGCGAACGCTCCATAGAAGAGCTTTGTGGATTAGATTTTGACGGCTTTGCCATAGGTGGTCTTTCTGTGGGCGAAAGCAAGCCGGAAATGATGGAATTTTTGTATCATGCGGCGCCACTTTTGCCAAAAGATAAGCCGCGTTATCTTATGGGAGTGGGTACGCCTTTGGACATTATCAATGGCATAGCTGCCGGTGTGGACATGTTTGATTGTGTTTTGCCTACGCGTAATGCACGTAACGGAACGCTTTTTACTTCTCTGGGTAAAGTAAATATTAAACGCAAAGAATTTGCCGAAGATGATGGCCCTCTTGATCCGCAATGTTCTTGCTATACCTGCCGCACTTTTAGCCGTGCGTATTTGCGCCATTTATTTGCCAGCCATGAATTGTTGGCATATCGTTTAAATTCGTTGCACAATTTGACATTTTACCTTGATACGGTGCGCCGTGCGCGTGCAGCCATTACCGAAGGGCGCTTTGCTGCTTTTAAGGCAAATATGGAAGCCGTGTATCCGGAAGAGGTTGTTTAATATGACAAAAACATCGCCCCAAATTTTTGAAGCTTTGCAAGCATTACCCGAACCACCTTTAGATTCCATTGTGCATGGAGCCTTGCAGGATATTCCCCAAAATGCCGATTTGCGCCTATTGCAAGGGCGGGTGTATGATGTGCGCAATGGACTCTTACAGCACATAGAAGAATGTATACATGGGCAAGCAAAAGAGGTATCGCATATAGAGAGTGAACAAGAATTTGATGCAATAATGAGTACTTTGCGTGGAGCGCTTCCCCCTTTGGATATTGGTGCGGTGCGGCAAAAAAAGCGTTTTTCTGCGTGGCGTTCTGCTTTAGTTGCCGTTTGGGGGCTTTTGTGGGGCGCTGGTATTGGCCAAGCCATCATGTACACAGGAAACTTTGGTTTTGGCATGAATGTTGTGTCATTTTGTGCAATCGTGGGCATTATGGGGGCATTATGGATGGCTGAATATTTTATGCAAGCCATGGAGCAAGGGATAGTGCGCACTCCGTGGGGAGAAATTTCTTGGAAAAAATTTGCGCGAAGAGCTTTTTGGCTTTGGTGTATTTTATGCGGCTTGAGTATTTTGCAAGACTTTTTTGATATGCAGTTGGGTATTGTATTTTCTTTGCGTGCCCTAGGTATATTTTTGAGCACAGGCTCGCTCTTGCCTTTGTTGAGCGACCCGTATGTTGTGCTTGGCTTTCTTTTCCTATTCGCGTGCTTGCTTAAGCGCTCTACCTGTAATGATTTGGAAGATTTTGCCCAAAAATTACACTTGGCCGCCATGCAGTGGTGGTATGGAGCAAGCCTTACAAGCTCTTTGCTTTTAGAAAATATGGCTCTTAAAAAAGAAGGGCAGCGACAAAACCTGCAAGCTGTGGGCAGTGACCTGTATTCTCTTGCTGCTGAATTGCCCGAAGCAAAGCGCAAATGGATGGAAGAACGCCTTTTGCGGCTTGGCTTTAGTGCACCTCATGAGGCGGGAGAAATTATTTGGCAAGAAAGCATGTATGATACATATATTCCCCTTGGGCATATTGTGGATGGCGATGCGTGTTATGTAGATAAATCTCCCTTACTTAAAGACGGCTTATTGCTGCAAAAGGGCACTGTCCGTAAAATAAGGAGCTGAGTATGCGTATAACTGCCATGGACTTAGGCACAAGTAATACTTGTATTGCCACTTATGAAGATGGAAAGCTCAGCCTCATTAAGCCTAAAGACTGGTCCAATGACAGCCTTGGCGGTGCCATTCCCACACTTATTTTATACAAAGAAAATCAAGCTTTTGCCATCGGTGCGGCCGCAGAATTTGAATTTGGTGAAGCCAGCGAAACCGAAAGAAAATCATACACTTTGCGCAGTCAGTTTAAGCCAGATATTGCTGTAGATGTGCAAGCTTATGGCTGGATGCGTGATTTTTTGCGTCTTTTGCACGCAAGGGTAAAGCCAGAGGGCAATATTCTTGTGGGGGTACCTTCTCAAGCAGAAAACCATTTTAAGCAAGCCTTGCGTCAGTGCTTGGCTCAATCTGATTGGCACGGCGCGCAGTTTTTACGTGAACCTGTGGGAGCTTTGCTCAATGGTATTGCTTCCGGCACCATACCTCCTTCTACCGCTGTGCGCGGTGTGCTCACCGTAGATTTTGGTGGAGGCACTTGCGACCTTGCGCTCATGCGGCGGGCCGATGTGGTGGGGCGCCATGGTGATATGTTGTATGGTGGGCGTTTATTTGACGATTTATTTTATCAAATGTTGTTAGAAGCCAACCCCGGCTTAGAAAAAGAATTGCAAGCCCAAGGCAATAGCTACTATGTGCACTTTGTGGCTTGCCGGCGGGCCAAGGAAGAATTTTCCGAAGCCATGCAAAAAAGCTTGGAAGAAGCCATCACCGTGCGCGTGCGGTGGAGCCACTTTGACGGAAAAAAAGTAGTACAGCATTCGGCTTATATGGAAAATCTTACATGGGCGCAATTTATGGCTAAAGCCGGTGCCTACACTGCTTCTCCTGAATTATTATCCTATATGCAAGCCCATGCCGATAGGGCAGAAATTTCCAAACGTGGCCGCGGGCTTTTGCAAGGTAAGCAAGTTGACCTCATATCATGGTTTGAAGATATTATTTTAGAAACTTTAGGTATTGCTCGCATAGAAAACCAAGCGCCCTTAAGCCAAATTCCCATGGTATTGCTCACAGGCGGCAGCAGCTCTTGGCCTTTTGTGCACCAATTGGTTCTGCAAACCCTAGGGTCGCGCACAAAAATTATTATGAGCGATGAACCCTATGCCGATATAGCTAAGGGATTAGCACAATATAATATTTTGGCGGAACATTTAAGCCAAGGGCAAAAAACTCTTCAAGAAGAATTACCCACATTTATGGAAGAGCGCATACGGCGCGTGGCCATAACCCGCACTTTGATGATGGGTTCTGAAGAATTGTTGCAAGAATTAGAAGCTTTTTTGCGTGATGTTGTGTTACTTCCGGAATTTCGTACCTATCGCGAGCAGGGTGGCCCTCTCACAAAGCTCATGGAAGGTATAGCCAAAGCCATGCAGGAAGAAGAGGATCGCTTGCGCCATATTTTGAATTCGGCCATGGCTCGTATGGGCAAGCGTATTGTTAATGCCTGTCGTATGGAGTTAAAAAATTGGTTCCACGAAAAAGGTATACCCATTGTGCCAGAGCGCCTTGAACAAACGTGGCTTGCTTTGGAAATGGACAGCTTTATCGCGCATATGGCCGAAAGTTTAGGCACGGCCACTTTGCGCCAAGACCGTCAAGCTGCGCAGATTACAACCATGTTGGCCGCGCCAAGCCTTGCTGCCCTTGCCGCATCGGGGGCACCCTTAACGGCCACAACCCTTGGCGTGGGCGGCCTCATTCTTATGAAAGTGTTTAAGTTAGACCATTGGGTGGTGGATAAAGTTATGCGCTTACCTACACCAAGCCCCATGCGTAAAAGGCTTTTTTCGGAAAAACGTCTGCAGAAATTGTGTGATGAACAGCTCAAAGAATTTGGAAAAGATTTTAAAGCACAAATTGTAGAACAATGGAAAGCTTCTGAAGGCCGCGTGTTGGCCGAAGCTTCGCGCGTGGCCGGAGAAGAAATTGAGGCATTGGATATATTGCATATCACGCCAGTTTAGATAGTGTCGTCAAATGCGCCTTTTTTTGTAAGTGGCTAAGGGGGGCTTGCCGCCCCCCTGCCGCCCTTACAATCCCGCTCCCCCCGCTCTGCGCCCTACGCTTGCCATCCCTTCGGGGCTGCCTACGGCGATCCCCTACGGGGCAGTGCGAGCCAAGGTCTCGCCCTGCGGCAGCGTCACGGGCGTATATCACGCTGTATG
>CAYJGS010000119.1:0-6803 GCA_964369505.1 uncultured Desulfovibrionaceae bacterium
GGCAAAATTTGCGTCAACTTTGGGGCGGCCTCGCGCGCACGAGGGGCAAGCTTGGTGGCGGCCACAAACCATTGGGTAGACACATGCGGTTCCACCACAGTTTGGCAACGGTAACACTGCCCTACGGCGTGGCGTATTTCTTCTATCTGTACAAGATCGCCTTGAGCTTCAATATCAGCCACAATACGCTTACGGCATTCTTCTTTGCTAAGCCCCACATAAGGCCCGGCCACTTCTTTCATATTGCCATTATCATCAATGGCTTGGATAAATTCTAATTTGTGCGTATGTCCCAATTGCCAATCATTATGGTCGTGCGAAGGCGTTACTTTAAGAGCACCTGTGCCAAATTCTCTGTCCACATAATTATCGGCAATAATAGGAACTTCACGTTTAATAATGGGCACATAGGCTTTTTTACCCACAAGGTGCGCATAGCGTTCGTCTTCGGGGTGCACACAAATGGCAGTATCGCCAAGTATGGTTTCAGGGCGCGTGGTAGCAATGGTAATGCTTTCATTGCTGCCCACCACATGATAGCGTATATGCCATAAATAGCTTTGGCGTTCTTCGTGGTCCACTTCGTCATCGGCTAAGGCTGTATGGCAACGATTGCACCAATTGATAATATAATCACCCTTATAAATATATCCTTCGCGGTATAAATCCACAAAAGTTTTACGCACGGCCTTAGATAAGCCTTCGTCCATGGTAAAGCGCAAACGTGACCAATCCACCGAAGCGCCAAGTTTGCTTACTTGGTCTAAAATACGATGCCCATAATCTTCACGCCATTCCCAAACTTTTTCCACAAAGGCTTCACGCCCAAGGTCTTGGCGCTTTATGCCATCTTTGGCCAAAGCGCGTTCCACCACATTTTGGGTAGCAATGCCAGCATGGTCTGTGCCGGGCACCCATAAAACTTTTTTTCCTTTTTGCCTGGCATGGCGGCATAAAACGTCAATAAGTGTTATATTTAAGGCATGTCCGATATGTAGCATGCCCGTCACATTGGGTGGGGGAATAACGATGGAATACGGGTCACCTTCTGCGTCCATATTAGGTGTAAATGTCGAATTTTTTTCCCAATGTTCGCACCAGCGACTTTCCACATTTTGGGGTTCATAGCCCTTTGGGAGTGCGTTCTCCGCCATCTTGATTTCTCCAGAAAAGGTAAGATATAAAGAACCGAGAGGTTCAAAAATATGTATCAAACTTTATACATCCTTTGGGATGCGTCACATATATGGGGGCACATGCTCTTGCACACCTTGCAAGGCATGGGTGTGCCCTTTCGTCTTGTTAAGGCGTATGAAATAGCAGAAGGATTGCTTTCTGGCAAGCCGCCTGCTGCGCTCATTGTTCCAGGCGGCACCGCAAGACTTAAAGCCCACGCTCTGGGCGAAAAAGGACTTAATGCCATACGCGACTATGTGCACGGCGGTGGGCAATATATTGGTTTTTGTGGCGGTGCTGGTCTTGGCCTTTCCGATAAAAACGGCCTTAAGCTTTGCCCATGGAAAAGAGCCACATATACCGACAGGATGCAGCATCTTGTTTCTGGGCATATGCTTGTGCACGTTAAAGAGCATGAACTCACCCCCAAAAGCCCCTTGGCTCTTGCCGTGCCCATTTGGTGGCCGGGACGATTTGCCGCAGAACACGACGATTCTGTTACCATTTTAGCCACATACCATATGGCAGACTCAGATTTGCAAGTGGCAGACATAGACATAGCCCATCTGCCACCACACATTTTCACACAATGGAAAGAAAAATACGGGGTGGATATGCAAGCACGTTTTTTACAAGGAAAACCTTGCATTATCACAGGAAATTACGGCAGCGGACGCTATGTGCTTTCTTATTCACACCTTGAAACCCCAGAATCGCCTTCTGCCAATGCTTGGTTTGGGCATATACTGCGCAATATGGCTGGCATAAATCCCAAAACTGACATGAGCCCCCAATGGCATATGGGGAATGTAAGTCCCACAGGGCATATAAGCTATGTAGAACGGGGAAGACCCAAAGACAGCCCCCCCCTCACATGGCAAAATCAAGACAGTGCGGAGCTTTTATACAAGGCATATGGTGGCATGCAGCAGATTATGGAACTTGGCGTTGAACACCATTTGCTTTTTAGGCGCACCCCCTGGCTTTTTGGCTGGCGCACCGGCATTCCTGGCACAGCCTTAAATAATCTCTATATTGTTCTTTGTAGTATTTTGCGCCAAAAACCCACAAATAAAGCCGTGCACTTTTGGCAAGAAAACATGCATATCATAGCAAAAAATCTGCCAATATTTTTGGAAAAAGTAGAAAATTACTTGCTGACAGAAAGATTGGCCACCACCCTTGCTGTGCCCTTGCCACAAGCTGTAAATAGGCATAAGCTCCTTGAAGAAAGGCAAGAGCTTTTTGGCAAAGTCATGGAAGCAGGCGGCCTATACGGAGAACTTTTGGACATTTTTGAAGAATTGTTTTTTCTGCAACATGACCAAGAATAAGTCTCTCAATATACTATTTTTTACGACAACATACCGTGTTTTTTGACACAGCGATACTTACTACCCAAAGATAATCACATGAACAACAGGGCTCTCATAATTCTTTTTACCACCAGTGCTGCACAATTTTTGGTTCCCTTTATGATAGCCGGAGTGAATGCCATACTTCCCCCCATTGGCATAGACACCCATGCCAGTGCCATGGAATTAAGCCTGCTCACCACTTTCTATGCCTTGGGATTAGCCATATTCCAGCTTACTACAGGGCGCATGGGAGATATATGGGGGCGAAGGCGCATTTTTTTATGGGGTACTTACATATTTACATTGACCACAGCGCTCATAGGCTTTGTAAATGATATCCAACTCATACTTTTTTTGCGCTTTATCCAAGCCACCGGTTCAGCCATGTTCACCGCCAGTGGCCTTGCCATATTGGCTGTCTCTACCCCAAACCATCTGCGCGGACGCTATATTGGTTTTTCAGCCATGGCCGTTTATGCAGGCATTGCCTGCGGCCCGCCCATAGCCGGTATTATAGCAGGAACCATTGGTTGGCGTTGGCTTTTTTGGTGTACAGCTTTAGCAAGCATTTTGCCGCTTTACTACATGCGCTTTGTTATTAAAGAAGAATGGTACCAAGGCAAAGGCGAGCCCTTTGACTGGAAAGGCAGTATTTTTTACGGCACAAGCATCACTTTATGCATTCTCGGCAGCACCCTCATTCAAAAAAATCTTCCCATAAGCCTCATACTCATGGGGCTTGGTGCACTACTTTTCATCTTCTATATACGCATGGAGCTGCGCACGCCCTATCCTCTCTTAGATATTCGCCTGCTGGTCAAAAATAAAATCTTTGCCCTTTCTTCGCTGGCATCCCTTATTAATTATAGTTCATGCTTTGGCATGTTACTCTTTTTTGGCATTTATCTACAATTGGTGCGCGGTTTAAGCGTTAGCCAAACCGGTTTGTTTCTTGCCCTACAATATGTTGTGCAAACCATTGCAACTGCCTATTCCAGCATCCTATCCGAACGCTATGGTGCAGGGCGCATAAGCGCCATAGGCATAGCCTTTACCGGCCTTGGTCTTTGTGCCTCTGCCTTCCTTGGGGTCGAAACACACTTTGGCTTCTTTATATTTGCCCAAATAGTCCTTGGTCTTGGTATGGGTTTTTTTGCAGCACCAAATACCACCGTTATGCTTGAAAGCGTTGACGAAGCGCATATGGGTCAAGCTGCCGGTGTGGCTGGCACGGTGCGCACCGCCGGCGGACTTTTAAACACAACCATAATCAGCATAACTTTGGGATATTTCTTGGGCGATGCTCCCATAAGCCAAGAAAATATCAACGAGTTTTTAAAAAGTATGCGCGTGGACCTTATATTCTTTGGCATACTTAATCTAGCCGCCATCGGCTGTGCCCTAGGCCGCGGATTTAAAAATAACAAATAGTATTTTACCGTAAGAATACACTAACGTTTTACAAAAAATATTATACAATTTTATTCATACAAATATTTGACATAGACCAATAAAAAGAAGTACAAGCTATTTTTGTCTATATTATGCACTTAGGAGTTGCTTTCATGTCTCAAGAACAACAAAGACCAGGCTCACCCACAAGGGCACCACAAGAGCCACAAAATGCGCCGGTAAATGCGCAATTACTTAATGAAATCCAATCGGAAGTGTCTTCCGAAGCTGCCCCACTTTTAGATTTTCTTATGCGCCATGGCATATCCATTATGGCAGGCCTTGCCCTTTTTGTGGCAGTGCTTCTTGGTTATGGAGCTTATACATGGTATGATACTTCAAAAACCGAAGAAGCCCAGTTGGAATTAAGCCGCATTGTTCTTGCCAATGTGGGCGAAAAGCGCATTGAAGCCTTAGAAACTTTTTCCAAAACTGCTCCTGAAAGTATCAACATGAGCACACTTTTAGCTTTGGCAGAAACGGCTGCATCCATGCAAAATTATTCTTTAGCCGCCACATATTTTGGCAAAATTGTCAACGCTGATCCTGATGGCCCCATAGGAACCATGGCCGCATTAAACCAAGGGCAAGCGCTTATTTTAGCTAAAAAATATGGCGATGCCGCTCCCGTGCTTGAAGGGCTTTTGAGCCGTGTGGTGGACAATCAGCGCAATGTGGTGCGCAATGCCTTGGCCGAAGCTCTTTTACTTATGGGAGACACTGCTAAAGCCAAGCAATTGTTTGAAGCCATGGCCAATGAAAGCCAAGGCGCCGAGGCTGATTTTTATCGTTACCGTGCTAAAACGGTTGATCAATATGCCCAAAAAACAAACAAAGACCAACAACCCGCACAAAAATAAAGAACTTTACCTCCAAAATGTCATAAAGACATAAGGAGGAATAGATAAAACACGAAAAGAAGAGGACAGTGCATGAGCCATCCACTATTACAGGAAAAAGCCGGCGAAACCCAGCTATTACTTGGCAATGAAGCCATTGTACGTGGCGCCCTTGAAGCTGGTGTTAATGTTGTCACTTGCTATCCGGGCACACCTTCATCGGAAGTACCCGACACATTTTATAGGCTAAGCGCTGCGCAAGCTGATAATAAGCGCTTTAAAATGGAATATTCCGTCAACGAAAAAGTTGCTTATGAAGTGGGTGCCGGTGCTGCCCTTGCCGGAGCGTTAACCCTTGTGACCATGAAGCACGTGGGTGTGAATGTGGCTGCGGATCCCTTACTTACCACCACCTACACAGGCCTTCCCGGTGGATTAGTGTTACTTTCTGCCGACGATCCGGGCTGTCACTCAAGCCAAAACGAACAAGACAATCGCTATTATGCCCGTTTTGCCGGCATGCCCTGTTTTGAGCCGTCCACAGCGGCCGAAGCCAAAGCCATGACCCGCGATGCCCTTTTGCTTGCTCGTCAAAGCGAACAACCTGTGCTTTTGCGCACAACAACGCGCTTAAATCACCAGCGCGGCCCTGTTACATTTGACGCATTACCAGAACCTGCTGCCATAAAACCTTTTGAGCGCGCCCCCATGCGCTTTGTACCCGTGCCCGGTGTGGCTCGTTTGCGCCATATTGCCCTAGAAGCCAATATGCAAAAGCTTGTGGAAGAAACCGAAAAATACGTTACGCTTAAAGACGGTAATGGCAAAAATTTATTGGGCGTTATTGCCACAGGCATTGCACGCGCCTATTTGCACGATGTGCTCGTAGCCTATGGCTGGGCAGACAGGGTAGACGTGCTTGAACTTGGCATGACTTGGCCTTTGCCAGAAAAAGCCCTCACAGATTTTTTGAATAATCACGAATCGGTACTTGTGCTTGAAGAAGGCGCCCTTTTGCTTGAAAACGACATTCGCGCTCTTGTGCACCGCACCTATGCCGGCACCAAGGTGGAAGGCAAAAACGAAGTGCTTACCGTTCAAGGCGAATATTCCTTTAGCCTTATAGCCCAAAGATTGGCCGGATTGCTTAAAGAAGACATTGGCCAAATGGCCAAAGGAACCTCTGAGCATAACTTGCCCATGCCCAATCGCCCACCCAACCTTTGCCCCGGCTGTTCACACCGCGCTGTATACTATGCTGTGCGCCAAGTATATGGCGATAATGCCCACTATGCCAGCGACATAGGCTGTTATACCTTAGGGCTTGTGCCCCCCATGCGCATGGCAGATTTTCTTGTTTGCATGGGCGCTTCGGTTTCTTCGGGCTGTGGCTTTGCCAGTATTTCGGATAAACCCCTTGTGGCCTTTATTGGCGACTCCACGTTCTTCCACACGGGCATACCCGGCCTTGTGAATGCTGTTTTCAATAAACATAACCTTTTATTGGTTATCCTTGATAATGGCACCACAGCCATGACGGGGCACCAACCAAACCCCGGCATGCTCCAAGATATACTTGGCAATGAAGCAACACACCTTGATATTGAAAGTGTTGTACGCGGCCTTGGCGTTACACAACTAGCCAAAACCAAAGCTTATAATGTTAAAGCCACCACCAAAGCGCTCACAGAAATGAAAGCGCAAAGTGGCGTGCGCGTGCTCATAGTTGAAGAGCCTTGTGTGCTCTACGCTCGCCGCACTTTAAAGAAAAGCTTTGCACAAGTGGCATATGTGGCCGAACAAAATGACGTTGCCGCCGCTTGTATAGAAAAATTTGGCTGCCCTGCCTTTATCCGCAACGAAGAAGGCATGTCTGTTGATCCCACCTTGTGCGCAGGCTGTATGGTTTGTTTGCAAGTGGCCCCCGGTGCCTTTAAAGCAAAACGCAGATAAAAGGAATAGTTATGCAAAATAATTC
>CAYJGS010000120.1:0-6797 GCA_964369505.1 uncultured Desulfovibrionaceae bacterium
TACGAGCCCTAGTGAGCGCATAAGCGCTTGTAATGCCCAACATTCTTCTGTGTCTAAAGCAGCAGAGCCAAAGGATGCCATGGCCGTGGTACGGTTGACCACTTCGCCCTTGGCATTTTTAACCGCAAAGCTCTCATCACGAGTTTTCTTAATGCGTTTGGCAATCTCTTTAACAGTCCATTCCCATGTCACTTCCTTCCATTCTTTGGAGTTTGGTGCACGGTATAATGGCGATTTAGGACGGGCATCATTTTCAGAAACTTGAATAGATGCTGCACCCTTAGCGCAAAGAGAACCTTGGTTGATAGGATGATCGGGATCGCCTTCAATATTCACTGTTCTGTCAGTGGCATTCCCTTTGGCCTTGTCACCTGTATGTACGAGCAATCCACAACCAACGGCGCAAAAACAGCAGATGGAAGTGGTAAGCTTGGTCCATTGCAATTTTGCTTCAGCAGCTCTGGCAATCACGGGCTTTAAAGTAAAGCCAAGACCAGAAACGCCAAGAGCAGTGGCAACAGAACCTAACTTTAAAAAGCTACGTCTAGAAATACTCATAAGCTTATTTCCTTATTTTGTAATCAAAAACCAGTCAAAATGACTGTATACAAGAACATGCCGCAAGTCCTCCAAAGGAACAAGGACACACTTCTTGCGTTGCGCCAGTATAGTGTAAAGATATAAAAATGTAAAGAAAAAGTGGATAAAAAAGGAATTTTTTGTGTTTTTTTATGTGAAAAAGGACATTTTACATGAATTATTTTTTGTCTTGCTGCAAAAAAATATTTTCGGCATCAGTCAAGTCTTGCGGATAATTAATATTAAAAAAAGGCTTATCCTTATGCGTGATTATATGGCAGCGGTTTTCTTCCGGTATGGCTCGAGAAAGGCTGAATTTTTTTTGTTCAAGAGCTTTTTGCAATACAGGCATGGCCGCATATTCATAAATGGCGACCAAGGCTTCGATAAAATGCGTGCCCTCTCTTCTAAACGTGGTCATGAGTGTTTGCGGGGCTTTTGCAAGGGCAAGGTTACGTTCTGCCAGAAGCTGGGCAATGGTAGCGTCATCTACAAAAGGAAGATCGCAAGAAAGCACCAACACAGGCCCTGTAAAGTGTTTTAGCGCGCCATAAATGCCCACCATGGGTGCGTAGAATGTGCGCGAATTTTCCCCTAAATCAAAGAAGGCATTCGTAGAAATCTCTGTATCATAAATGCAAGGATAACCTTGTATTTCTTGCTCTTTTCGGCAAGATATACGCACATCTTTGCAGTGGCGCAAAAGCAAAGAGTAGGTATTTTGTAAAATGCTTTGGCTGTCAAGACACAGTTTTGATTTACAAGAGCCAAAGCGCGAAGAAAGCCCCCCTGCAAGAACAACGCCTTTAATTTCCATAACTTTCATTCTTGTAAGCTTTGCATGCCATTAACAAAAAGTGTGACCCTCTGTCCTTCTGGGCGACAAAAAGCGGCCAAGGTACACGCTTCTTTTTGCGCTAAGGTATAAGCTGTGCTGGTAATGGCAGAACGGCTCACCATGGTGCGCAAACCCGCACGCCGTATTTTAAGGAATAAAGAAGATGTGATACGTGCCGTTATAAAAATAAAATATTCATGGATAGCAAGATTATGGAGCACAGCATAGCCTTTGAGCCTGTCCACGCAATTATGCCGCCCAATGTCTTCGGCCATCACCGTATGTCCGCTCACGGGGTGGAATAAGGCGGCTCTGTGAAAACAGCCCGTGCCGTCCCACTTGCCGGGCGTGTGCAGTACGTTTTGCATAATTTCTATGCTTTTTTCAAGGCTTATGCTGGCTTTTAGGGGAGAGTGCAAGCTTTCACTATCATTATCTTCTGCTTCTAATTGCAAGGAAAAATGCCCGCTTGTGTCTTGCATTTCGCCTTGAATGTGACATCGAAAGGCAGAAGCATAGCAAGGTAGTATATCAAGAATGGTATGCCCAACCACCAATTCTTCCACCTTTTCCGGATGGGCATACAATTGCCCCTCTCCTTGCCAAAGGGTTTCGCCTTTTGTACAGGAATACGTAAATGTTATGGGGATTTCTGTGCTGATAATTTCCTTAATACGTTGTTTTTGCCCTTGTTTGTATTGCAAGGGCTCACATTGTAGAAACTCTGTTGATTTTACAGCCATAAAGACAACACCGGTTTTTGGAATTTTTGCTGCTCGCAAATAATGTCTAATGTTATGCTTGCCAAATCGTCTAAAAGAGGCAGCGGTTTAAAATCTGCATATTCTCTGTAATCTATAATTTTCGTATAATTATTACAGCTTTTGCAATGGCAAATTTGACATTCTTTATCGGTATCGGACGTAAAGTAATTGAGCTTTTTTTGCTTATCTTCAAGGCAAATAGGACATTGGATGCGTGGCGTTCTATAAAGTGCTAAACATTGCGAACAAGCATGCACGCGGCGTCCTTCTTTTTCTTTTAGATAAGAAAGTAAAGGTGCTCCTCCACAGTAAGGACAGTGTCCATAGTGCCACACTGCTTCGTCATATTTTTGTTCTAAGCTTGATTGGGTGTACATGAAAAATGGCATAAAGGTCATATAGGACACAAAATAGCACACAAAAGAAAATACGGGGTCTGTTTCGGCTTGTTCCTGATAAAAAGCTTCATCTTCCGCTAAATAGGCTTGCAAAAGACTTTTAGCAAATTTTTTATTTGTACAGCTCAGGTGTAATTTTTTTATGGCTTTCACAAATTCTGTATCTTGCATTTGTTGCGGGAATGCTATTTGACACAAAAGGAGTAAACGCTCTTCGGCCTTGGTTAAATGCACATAAGGAAAAAGGTCTTTGCGACTGAGCATGCTCTTACCTTGGGCATGTTCGGCTGTGTTAACGCTATGTTGACATTTTTTCTTGATAATTGGCCATTCAAGGGCGTACATTTCTTTTAAAAAATGCACAATTTCTATTGGGATAAAATCCTTGGTACGGAAATTCTTTATATATCTTTCACAGTCTATGTTTGACATGGTATACCTATAGGCGTTTCAAGGTTGATTTGATTGCGTTTACAAACGTCTTCCCCCTCTATCCCACGCTGTATGTTTCGTCAAGGACTAAACAAAAATTGCACAAAAAAATCCGCATGAAGCCGTATATAAACTTCATGCGGATTAGATAGAAACTTGTTTGAGATTATTTCGCTCTTGAGATAATAGTTTGCAATTCTTGCGCTTGTAAAGAAAGCTCTCGAATGGCTTCTGCCGATTGCAAAATGGTGTCAGAAGTATTGTTCACAACTTCGGTAATATCGCTCATGGATTGCGACACTTCATTGGATACTGTGGTTTGCTCATTGGCAGCTGAAGCAATGGCCGATATCATTTGCGAAGTTTGTTCTGTTACGTTCACTATATCTTGCAAAGATGTTTCAGAAGCTTCTACAAGTTCAGCCATGCTTGTAATGCGGGTGACCACAGTGCCCACTTCTTGTTGGTTGGCTGTGCTGGAAACTTGGATGGCCCTGATATTATCACCCACTTCGCGTGTGGCATCCATGGTTTTTTCTGCAAGTTTGCGCACTTCATCGGCAACAACGGCAAAACCTCTACCTGCTTCACCAGCTCTTGCGGCCTCAATGGCTGCGTTTAATGCAAGCAAGTTTGTTTGATCGGCAATGTCTGAGATAACGTTGATAACACTGCCAATACCTTCGGACAAGCGGTCAAACTTTTCCATGTTTTCTCTAAGATTATCAGAAGAACCACTGAGTAAGTCCATGGATTCAGAAAGCTTAGTAACAATACCAATGCCTTCGTGCGCTTTTTTACGCACACTGTCACTTTGTTCAGCTGTGCTTGCGGCATGGCTTGCCACTTCAATAACCGAGGCATTCATTTCTGTCATGGCAGTGGAGGTGCTTTCAATACGGTCACGCTGCATGTTGGAACCCACAACAATTTGATCTGTTTGGGCAGAAAGCTCTTCTGCAGCAGAAGCCACACGCAAGGCCACTTCATTAGCTTGGCTGGATATTTCTTGAATCATTTGTGTTTGACGTTTGATTTCAGTTATATCTGATACGATTTCCATAAATGCCACCATATTATTATTCAAATCATATAAAGGCATGGCGTGCACCGAAATTTCCATGCTATTGCCATTGATATTACAAGAAGCTTCACCAAAGTGCATGCCGTCCTTTCGTACAGCATTTTGGCCCAAACAAGTTTCGGCACTGTCACACGTATTGGCATGGAAAAGCCCCGCACAGATTTTACCATAAGGTGCATCGTTGCCCAATACTTGCTTGCCCGCGGCGTTCATGTACAACACCTCTTTATCAAGCGTTGCTGAAAAAACCACCACAGGTAGCTTATCAAAAAGCGCCAAATAAGATTTTGCCACGGTGTTGATGCTTGTGGCCAGTTCTCTGTAACTTCCTTTGAATTGGGTTTCATCTAAGTGCGATTCAAAAACACCACTGGAAATTTCATTGGCCATAACTTTACTGCGTTCGGTAGCGTCTGCAATGGATATTTCAATATCTCTAATACCGCTAACAACCATGCCCACTTCGCCTTTTTCTTTAATCTGAGCATCACGTCCGAAGTCACCATTGGCAATGGCTTGTGCATAGCTGGCCATTTTTCCAAGGGTGCGCCCCAATGAAGAAACAATGTATAGGGCAATGACTATGCTTAAAAGAATGGCAACACCAGCAATCATAAGAGTTTGTTCGGCAGAAGTATCAGTGACTGAACTTACTTCAGTAAGGTTAAGCGTAGCTCCTTCTGTTGCCTTAGCGCTCATGGAAAGTATGCTTTTGCCAACTGTATCGCTAAGAGAAGTCAATTGCTGACCAGCTTGGAATGTAGTGACGGCTATTTTTTCCATGATGCCTAATTGTTGACTAAAAATAGCATATTGTTCTTTTAAATTTGTAAGGACAATAGAATTATTGAAAGCACTATTATTTTCTGGCAGCGCAAAATAAGCGTCCATTTCGGCATTAAGAGCCTGGGTAAAATCACCAGCGCTCTTTAAATATATAGCATCTGGAGCTAAAATGAACGAAACGACTTCTTCAATTAAGTCTAGTAAATTTACTTTAGTGGTACCGATTTTTTTTGCAGTTTCAAGGTCGCCCAAGTTGAAACTTTCGCCCATAAGGTTATCCAATTCCACTTGCACTCGCGAATAGGCAGGCATGAGTATTTCATCAAAACTTTTGGATAATTTATTGGTATCGTTGATGTATTTCCCTAGAACTGTAATGAGTTCTTGTATGTTTTTTTGGGCCTCATCAATTTGTGTTTGTTCTTCAGGGGGGAGTAGCCCTTTCAATTTTTCTGTAGACTCTAAAACGGCACGGGCGGAGTCCAAAGATTTTTGACTGTAAGCAGCGTCACGTTTGAGATTAAATTGTAACAAATTGGTGGTCATGCTACCCAATTGGATTTCCATTTGGAAAGTAAGCGTATCTGCTTCGTCAAACTGCTTAAAGTCGCCTAAGTCATCTGCAATGAGTGTAGATGAATTATAGCTTGTGGCAGCTAGAACAAAACACAAAATTGTGACAATGGTAAAACCCAAAATTATCTTCAATTTGGTGGTCATGGAGAAACTCCCTTTTCATTAAAGTAAGAATCATTAGTAAATCGAAAACGTACAACTATCCGTATCGTCATAAGTATCCTAAACTTTACCCTCTGCATGTAACAAAATGCTTAGAGACGAAAACAAGCATAAAAATACTAATTCAGCTGTATACATACATATAATGCATACTTGGACCTTGTAAAGATTTGTATGCAGGAAAACAAAGCCAAAAACCTGACACGTTTTGTTAGTGCTCAAAAAAATCTATTATAACAATATGTTTTGCTCTTGGAATAGTTTTTGCTAAAGCTAAGACATAATATTATTCACACTGCGGTACAAGAATCGCGGGAGGTTTTTATGAAAGGATTATTCTCATCACAAATAGGTTTGGTTGGCAGGGTCATGGATTTGCAGTTGCAGCGTCAAAACGTCATCAACAGCAATTTGGCCAACGTTAACACCCCTAAATACAAACCTCGCGAACTGGAATTTGAAGGCGAGCTGCAAAAAGCTCTTGGCCTTGATATGAAGGGTAATATGGCTCGCACTTCGGTGGAACATATGCCAACAGCCTTTAATCCCAATAATTTTAATGCAGATTGGTATAAGCAGTTTAAGCCCAAAGAAGTTCACGGTGAAGATAGAGTGAATCTTGATAAAGAAATGACAAAACTTGCAAAAAACCAATTGCATTATACAGCTTTAAGCCAAGTGATGCAAAAAAGTTTTGAAGGTATCAAAACCATTATACAGGAAGGTAAGCAATAATGGATTTCATGACAGCACTAGACATTAGCGCATCTGCTTTAACTGCAGACCGCACTCAGATGAATGTCATCTCCATGAACCTTGCCAATGCCAAGACAACGCGCACAACTCTTGGCGGGCCTTATCGCCGTCGCACGGTGGTATTAGAGGCCACAAAGGTAGATGACCCTTTTGCAAAACATATGCGCTCAGCCTTAGACCGCGAACTTAGAGGTGTGCGTGTTCAGGCCATATCCATGGACAAGCGCCCTTTAAAGCAAGTGTATGAACCTGGTCACCCCGATGCTAATGCTGAAGGATTTGTATATTATCCAGACATTAACGTTGTGGAAGAAATGGCAAATCTTATGGTTGCGCAGCGTAACTACGAAGCCAATGTTTCGACCATGGACGCGGTTAAGCAGATGTATCAGAAAGCATTAGAGATTGGACGATAGCAAATT
>CAYJGS010000121.1:0-6704 GCA_964369505.1 uncultured Desulfovibrionaceae bacterium
CAATGCCCACAACAATATTTAAGCCCAAGGCCAACATAACATAGAGTAGGGCAGAAATCATGATATTTGTTTGGTATAAAGAGCTGACCAAGGGCATGATAAGTGCTGCAATCAAGAGCACCATGGGGGCAGCTTTTTTAAATAGCGCACTGCTTAAAGAATCTGCCAGCCCTTTAGTAAAAGTGGCGGGCATGGGAATGATGGGCAAGCCCTTGCTTTTTTGCGTAAAACAGTAATGCCAAAGTATACTTAAGAAAAAGATGGCTACACCAAGACCGCCCACACGCTCCCATTGGATAACAACTATATCATCAATAGGATTAACACTTATGCCCATGAGCGGAAATGTCAAAACCATGAACCAAAGAGCAACAATACAAGCTTTAAATGGTATTTTCATGTGCTACACCTTTTGAACCTTAGCTTTACCAAGAATGCCGTCGGGGCGGAAAATAAGAATGAGTATGAGAATGCCAAAGGCAAGCATGTCTTCGTAGTTGCCGGAAAAATATCCTGTGGTGAAGCTTTCGCAAAGGCCAAGCACAATGCCGCCAAGCATGGCGCCGGGAATGGAACCAATGCCCCCAAGCACGGCAGCTGTAAAAGCCTTAATACCGGCCAAAAAGCCAATGGCAAAGTTTACTTGCCCCATGTGCGAAGCGATGAGCACGCCCCCAACAGCTGCCAAGGAAGAACCGATAATAAAGGTAAGAGAGATGATGCGGTCGGCGTCAATGCCAAGCAACAGTGCCATTTTGCGGGTTTGTGCCGTGGCGCGCATGGCCTTACCCATTTTGGTGTAGCGTATAAAAAGTGTTAATGCCACCATGGCAATGGTGCTTGTAACCAAAATCATAAAATCACTGGTGCCCATAATATCAAGAGCGTAGAGAAATTCAAAGTCGGGTAATAATTGGGGAAAGGGTACAAAATCTGATGTTTGTGCTAAAATAACATAGTTTTGCAAAAATATGGACATACCGATGGCAGAAATGAGAGGAGAAAGCCTAGGGGCGCCGCGTAGGGGCTTATAAGCCACTTTTTCCATGGTGTAGCCATAAGAGGCACACCATACAATAGCCACCAATGCCGCGATGATGAGTATGGCTAAAGCCGGAAAACCCATGACACCAAGAGCAGAAGCCACCACAAAGGCAGAAAAAGCGCCAATCATGTATATTTCACCGTGGGCAAAGTTGATGAGCTCAATGATGCCGTATACTAAGGTATAGCCTAGGGCAATGAGAGCATAAATACTTCCGCGCGTTAGTCCGCCAAAAAAAAGTTCAATAAAGTATTGTATGTCCATGTGTTCCGTCCAAATATAAAGCTCATGCACTTACAGTAGTGCAGAAAAAATATGTAGAGTTTTTAGTTAAGGAAACGTTTATTAAATCAGCGCTCCCTTAGAATATACCGCTAAAAAGCGGAACTGTTGTTTATAACAGTTCCGCTTTATGGATATGCTTAGTCGATGGTGATTTTGTGTTCTGTTTCCACAAATTTACCGTCTTTCACTTGGTACATGGAAAGACCCACACCAATGGGATCACCGGTGGCGCTGAAAGAAATCTTACCGGCAGGAGTATCAATAGCTTCAGTGCGCAATACTTCCATTACCTTATCTGTGTCGGTGCTACCGGCTTTTTCTACAGCATAAAGCAAAGCTTGAGCTGCAGCATAGCCTGTGTAGAAGAAGGCACCAGGTTCTGCATTGTAGGTTTTAACGTGTTGTTCACGAGCTTTTTTGTGTACTTCTAATTCGCTGGTATTGCTGGAAGAAGAAGCGTATACGCCTTCAGCATTTTTGCCGGCCATTTTAATGAAAGCATCATCTTTTACACCGTCTGGACCAATGAAAGGTGCGCGTATGCGTTCACGAGACATTTGTTGCACAAGCTTAGAAGCGGCTGGATGATATCCACCAAAAATGATGGCGTCCACTTTTTCTCTTCTTAATTTACGCACAGTGGCGCTGTAGTCCACAGCGTCAGGATTGATGGCTTCAAAAAGAACGATTTTGCCCTTACCGGATTTTTCGATAAGCACTTTATTGGTTTCGGCATAGCCTTTGCCATAATCGCCATTATCGTGCAAAATGGCAATTCTTTGAGCCTTTAAGGTGTCGGTTACAAAAGCAGAAGAAAGATTTGCCTGAGAGTTATCATTGGCAATGGTGCGGAAAAAATAAGGATTCTTACCGGAAGTTGTGAGTACAGGCGTTGTGGCAGAAGGAGACATGGCCACAATTTTAGCATTGTTGTAAATGGGCATGGCCGCATTGGCAGCACCGGAACAGATGTGCCCAAGTACGATGTCTACTTCGTCAGAAATAAGCTTTGTGGCTGCGTTGGTGGCAAGCTCTGGTTTGCATTGGTCGTCTTGTGCAACTACCACAACTTTTTTACCATTGATGCCGCCTCTGGCATTGATTTCATTGGCTACTAAGTTAGCAGCATTAAGGGTTGGCATACCATAAGAAGCAAGGTCACCGGAATGAGCGCCGGCTACGCCAAGTTTGATAACTTCTTCTGCGGCAATGGCGGGGCTTGCAAGCATTGCAAGGGCTAAACCAGACAAGAGCAAAGATTTGCCTTTAATCATTGGAAACTCCATAAAAATAAAAAGGTTTAACTAGCCACAATGGCACTTCACATTCCGGCACAGAGCTTTTGCAATGGGGAAAATGAATAGTCGTATCCTACGTAAAAATTAAAGAATACAGTAAATATTAGTCGATGGTGATTTTGTGTTCTGTTTCCACAAATTTACCGTTCTTTACTTGGTATAAAGAAAGTCCCACGCCAAGAGGATCACCGCTTTTGCTGAAAGAAATTTTACCTGCTGGTGTATCTACAGTTTCTTTGCGCAGCATTTCTATCACTTTAGCAGTGTCTGTGGTGCCGGCTTTGGCTATAGCGTTGAGCAATGTTTGAGCGGCAGCATAGGCATTGTAATAAAAAACACCAGGTTCGGCATTGTATTTTTTAAGGTGTTGTTCACGAGCTACTTTAAAAATAGGCAAGTGGCTTGTATCGCTTGGAGAAGAAGCATATACACCGTCAGAGTTTTTACCGGCCATTCTAATAAAAGCGTCATCTTTTAAACTGTCAGGGCCAATAAAGTTCACTTTAACACGTTCGCGCGCCATTTGTTGCACAAGTTTGGCAGCTGTGGGGTGATAACCGCCAAAAATAACAGTGTCGGTGTTTTCTTTTTTAAGCTTACGCACGGTGGCGCTATAGTCTACAGCGTCGGGGTTTACAGCTTCAAAAAGTATGATGGTGTCGCCTTTGCCGGCTTCTTGCAAAACATTTCTGTTGGTTTCGGTATAGCCCTTGCCGTAATCACCATTATCGTGAATTAAAGCAATTCTTTTGGATTTTAAAGTGTTTGCTGCAAAAAGGGCGGAAAGTTTTGCTTGCACATTGTCATTGGCAATGGTGCGGAAAAAATAAGGATTTTCGCCGGATGTAGTCAGGCTTGGTGTGGTAGCAGCAGAAGACATGGAAATAATTTTAGCACTATTATATATGGGCATGGCTGCATTGGTAGCACCAGAGCAGATGTGACCCACAATGATATCTACTTTGTCAGACACAAGCTTGGTGGCAGCATTGGTGGCAAGTTCAGGCTTACATTGGTCATCTTGTGGAATTACCACAATTTTTTTACCTAAAACGCCACCCTTGGCGTTGAGCTCTTCGGCAACAACTTCGGCAGCATTAAGGGTGGGAATACCGTAACCTGCGAGGTCACCTGTGAGTGAACTGGCAACACCCAATTTGATAACCTCTTCAGCAAGTGCGGGAGTAGCAAATAGCAATAAAGCTAAAGCTGACAGGAGCAAGGATTTACCGTTGGTCATTGAAAAAACTCCATTAAAATAAAGTGTTAAGCAGTCATATGGCAGAAAAAAACCATAAATAAAATACATATAGCCAATGAGACAGTATGCCCTAAATATAATAAAGTTGTCAAATTTATAGGCGTACCATGCTAAATTAGGATAATATATTACTTTTTCTTGCGTTTTGTATGAGAAGAACGCAAATGCACCCGCATAGGCGCGTGCTGTATGGAAAAATGCTTGCGCAAAGAACGTTCTAAGTAGCGGGCATAACTTTCAGAAACTCTTTCAGCATCGTTTACAAAAAATACAAAAGTAGGGGGTGCCACTTCGGCTTGGGTTAAATAAAAGAATTTAGCACGCACGCGCTTTATCACAGGCGGTTGATGCCTTTCTAATACAGCTTCCATGGCGCGATTCAATTGGCCTGTGGGAATGCGTATTTGGCATTCGGCATGTATTTGCTTCGCTAAAGGAAGTATTTTTTGTAAATTCCGCCCATTGATGGCCGAAACCAAGATGACGGGAACATGCGAACAAAAAGCCAACAGCTCATTAATGTTTTTTTGCAATTGCTTAAGGCTTGCCCCGGGCACAAGGTCGGTTTTGTTTATAAGAACCATAAAGGGTGTTTTGCGTTCGTGCAAAAGATCCATAAGTCTTTTGTCTTGTTGGCTCACACCTTCTGTGGCGTCAATGACAAGTAGGGTGATATGCGCCTTGGTGCTGGATTTTATGGCAGAGTTGACAGAATATTTTTCTACGGTATCTGTGATTTTGGTGCGACGGCGAACGCCTGCTGTATCCACAAACACATAGCTTTGTCCGTCCACTTCCATGCGCACATCCACACTGTCTCTGGTGGTGCCTGCCACATCAGAAACAATCATGCGTTCACTGCCGCTTAAGGCATTAACAAGAGAAGATTTTCCGGCATTGGGCTTGCCGAGCATGGCTAGTTTTAAGCTTGTTTCTTGTTCTTCTTCTGATTCCCAGCCTTCAGGAATAAGGCCAAGCAACTCTTCGCGCAATGCGCGTAAATTGTGCCCATGTTCTGCAGAAACGGCTATAACAGGAAAGCCAAGACCATAAAATTCGGCTAGCATGTGGTCTTCAAGTTCGGCGCCGTCTACTTTGTTAACAACAAGTAGGGTGGGTTTGCTCATGCGGCGTATATGCGCCATAAGATATTCATCCAAAGGCAATAAACCGTCACGGCCGTCCACCACAAAGGCCACAGCCACAGCTTCGCGCATGGCTTCTTCTGCTTGGCGCAAAATATCAGCCTCAAAACCGCGAATACCTTCCGGGCCTTCGGTAATTTCGGCATGGGCATCAAGGGTGATACCGCCTGTATCCACAATGCCATACAAGGTTTCCCCTTGATGACGCACAATACCTTCCATGCGGTCGCGGGTAATTCCCGGGCGGTCATGGGTTATGGCTCTATTGCTGTGTATGAGGCGATTAAAAAGGGTGGACTTGCCCACATTGGGGCGTCCTACCAAGACGATTTGGGGGATGTTGGTTGACATTATTTATTACCTATCCTGTGAAAAGGGTGCGTTCGTATACGGTATGTTTGGTACATCTGTCAAGGAAGGGGGCGCTTTTTCCACTTTTTGCCAAGCGCTCCATGGAGGTAAAACGTTAAATGAAGCCGCTGCTAGACCAAGTTCGGCAAAAATTTCATTGTCGGGCAAGGTTATACGCATAGCATGTAAACAAAGCGAATTTGCCCCTTGGCCATATTTGCCATCCCCCAAAAGAGGGTGCCCTTGTGCAGCCATTTGTACACGTATTTGGTGTTTTCGCCCTGTAATAAGGCGTATGTGCATGAGGCTGCAATTATGGCTGTGTGTCAGGCAACGCACAAAACTTATGGCTTCTTTACCTTTTTCGGCAGAAAGAATGCGCACTTTTTCGTCATCACCCACATAACTTTTTTGTATATAATGTTGTAAAAGTTCCGCTTTTTTGCTTTGTGGCCATAAACCCTGCACCCAGGCAAGGTACTCTTTAATGAGAGACCTTTCTTGAAAGGCGTCTTGCAAAGCGCGCAAAGCCTTATAACTGCGTGCCACCAATAAAAGCCCTGAAGTGTCTTTGTCCAAACGGTGGGCTGGAGTGGGTTTGAAAACTTCGTGTGCAAAATGTGCCTCAAGGCGTGTGGCCAGGCTGTCTGTATGGTTTGTGCCCGTGTGCACAGGCAGGCCTGCTTCTTTATTGAGCACTAAAATATGTTCGTTTTCAAAAACAATCTGCGTCTTTGGTAAAATATGTTCTTGCCCTGTTTTTTGCGTAGGGGATATGTGCGTAGAGTCTTCGGCGGTGGAAGGCGCTTTTTGGGCAAGGGCAGAAGCTACCATGCTCAAAGCAAAAGGCGGTAAGCGTATGCTATCACTTTCTTTTACCAGCATAAAGGGTTTTGCTCGCCCTCCATTGACGCGGATTTGGCCTGTGCGTATCCAGCGGTGTATGAGGCTTTGTGGTAGAGCTGTCTTGCGTATGAGGTATTGCAAAAGTTTTTGTTCGGCTTCGGCTGCTTGCACTTCAAGCATATTATTGGGGGCATTATCTGCGCTTTTGGGCATATGAAGTCCAAAGGAAATATGGTGTTTTGTAGTAAAAAAGCTATGAAATTTTATGACATGCGCACAATACAGCATGTATGCCCATTCTACGCGTATCTTTTGCGGGGTCAAGAAAAATGAAAAAAAATCAAAAAAAATGTTGACGGCAGGCGCAAATGTGCGTAGACAGCTTCTCACGCGGAATGAAGAAATTGTTGCGCATGTGATGCGTCCCCTTCGTCTAGCTGGCCCAGGACATCGCCCTTTCACGGCGACGACAG
>CAYJGS010000122.1:0-6679 GCA_964369505.1 uncultured Desulfovibrionaceae bacterium
TTCGCTATTTGACGAAACTATCTAGGAATATCGGGCAAGCTACCTTCCTGCACCACAATGCTTTGCCATTTTTGTGGCACGGACTCAAAAGCCAGTGTTGCCCATTTACTAATATTGTGGTACAAATACTGCATAAATATTTTACAGGCATCGATAAAATACAATCACGCGTAATTTTTTTGGCATGACATAGGTCTGTATGACCATGCAGTCTTTTTTATAAGGAGTCACATATGGCCGCAAAAGATAAAAATGCAGATGGCGATGACGCCCCTCCAAAAAAAAGTAAGAAAAAACTTATTATTATATTACTTGTACTTTTAATGCTGTTGGGTGCCGGCGGCGGCGGTGCTTATTGGTGGTTCTTTATGCGCGCGCCTGCTGTAGAAGGCGAAGTTACAGAAGAAACACAAGATGCGACAGCGGCAGAAGGCGAAGCCACTGCCGAAGCCGGCACTGCCGATGCAGAGAATGCAGATGGACAACCGCGCATTGAGCGGCAATCCAATTTGCCGCGTTCTGCCGGAAAAGTTTTGCCCTTACCCCCCTTTGTGGTGAATCTGTCGGACGCAGCCGGCAAAAGATATTTACGCCTTGGCATGGAAATTGAAGTAAATAAAGACGTTTCACAAGCCTTAAAGAGCCAAAATGCCAAAATCCGTGACGCTGTTATTGTGCTTTTGGCCGGAAAAACCTTTGCCGATGTTTCTTCGGCCGAAGGGAAAATTCTTTTGAAAGCCGAAGTGGCATCTCGCCTAAATCAAATTTTAGGCGGTGCTTATGTGGTACGTGTGTACTTTACAGAATTTGTTGTGGAGCAATAACTCACTAATTATACAAAGGATGGCTTATGTCTGATCAAGACCAAGAAGCTCTCGCCGCCGCATGGGCAGCACAATTAGAGGAAGAAGAAGCAGAAGCGGATAACGCTCAAGCCAGTATCGACGCTGCACTAGATGGTGCTGGTGGCGGTGGTTTACCTTCTATGGACGACCTTAACTCTTCTGACGACGACCAAGAAGATATGGCGGCACGCTGGGCTGAAGCTTTGGCCTCTAGTGAAGAAGAAAGCACACAAACAGCCTGGAATAAAGGACTTTCAAGCCAAGCCAGCGATGCTGTGTTTAAAGATATGACCGATGTGGCCAAACGCCCCACACCGGACGGGGCTAAGCGCGAATTGGATTTTATCTTAGATATCCCCCTGGACGTTTCTGCCGAACTTGGACGCACACGCTTGCTCATCAACGAGCTTTTGCAATTGGGTCAAGGCTCTGTGGTTGAGTTGAATAAACTTGCCGGCGAACCACTGGAAATTTTTGTAAACGGTAAATTGGTTGCCCGCGGAGAAGCTGTTGTTATTAACGAAAAATTTGGCGTGCGCCTCACCGACATTATCAGCCCTATGGAAAGAGTCAAACAGCTCGGATAAAACATATGGCAAACAGCGAACAAACAAGCATACCCGTCCAAGAAGGAATGCAGGCGGCCACCGAAATAGCTCAAACCGATGCAGCCCAAACAGCCGCTACCCACGCCATGCCCATGGAAAGTGTTTTTGATTGGAGCAATTATTTCAGTGCTATAGGTACTTTGGCCTTGCTCCTTGCCCTGCTTTGGGGCGTGGTATGGTTTATGCGCAAATACGGACGTTTTAATTTTATGCCAAAGCCAGGCTCCTTTCCCCGCGATGGCTTACGCTTAGAAACACAACTTCCCCTTGGGCCGCGCAAAGGGCTTATGGTGGTACGATTTTTGGATAAAAGATTATTACTTGGGGTTACCGACCACCAAATTACCTTATTAAAGGAAATTGCGGACGATGATGCAGACAACAGCACTGATTTTAAAGAACTTTTGGAAGATGCAAAACGCCAAAATTCTGACTAGCAGCCTTGCCGGTATCTTTTTTGTGCTGGGGCTCTTACACATATTTGCGCCCCTTGCCCAAGCCGCACAAGACCTTGCCATGCCGCCTCTGCAACTTACCCTTTCAGGCGGCTCCAACAGCCCAGAAAAAGTTACTGTTCTTCTAGAAATTCTTTTCTTACTCACCATTTTATCTGTGGCACCTGCCATTATGCTGACAGTAACCAGCTTCACAAGAATTATTATTGTTTTCAGCTTCTTACGACAAGCCATCGGCGTGCAACAATTGCCACCCACGCAAGTGTTGGCCTCACTTGCCATATTCATAACTGTCATCATCATGTATCCTGTGGGCAAAGAAATTAACGACACGGCATTACAGCCATACCTATCAGAAAATATTGATTATAGCGTTGCTTTGGACAGAGCACAGATTCCCTTGCGTGAATTTATGTTCAAACACACACGTGAAAAAGATATATCCATTTTCTACGCCATTGCGCGTATGGAACCACCTAATAATAAAGATGAAGTCCCCACCATGATGCTGGCAGCAGCCTATGTTATCAGCGAATTAAAAACAGCTTTTACCATCGGATTTCTTATCTATATTCCATTTTTGGTGCTGGATATGGTTATTTCAAGTGTACTTTTAGCCATGGGCATGATGATGCTGCCGCCCATGATGGTTTCTATGCCCTTTAAACTTTTACTTTTTGTTATGGTAGACGGATGGAACTTACTTGTGGGTTCGCTGGTAAACTCCTTCTTACTATAATTTTTTATCTGGGGGCAAGTTTCCCCCAGCCCCCCTTCAAAACGCGCTCATTGTAGCAAAAGTTTTACGGGCATTGACGGCAGTTAATGCGGCCGAAAATTAAGAATAGAAGTTTTTTAAAACAAGGAGAGAAAAGCATGACTCCCGAATTTGTTATTGGATTTGGCAGACAAGCCATTGAATTGTGCTTAGTTATGGCTTTGCCCATGCTTGGCGTGGGGCTTTCAGTAGGTGTTGCCGTAAGTATTATTCAAGCAGCTACTCAAATTCAAGAAATGACATTGACCTTTATTCCTAAAGTTGTGTCCATGTTTATAGCTTTGCTTTTGGCCTTGCCTTGGCTTATGGAAAGAATGGTCACATTCACCCGTAATGTTTTTTTGAATATTCCTACATACATACAATAAAAACTCTGCATAATTCATTGTGCAGAGCTTTTACAATAAGGAGCGACACAAATCGCTCCTCAAAATACTGGCTTTATATATTTTTAACTGTCGGTGCCATTTATTCATGAGCAAAGCAAATTCATTACATATTTTTTCGCAACCAAAAACGTAGCGTATCATACAGAATCTTAGCGTCTATGGGCTTTGTAATGTGGTCGTTCATGCCTCGCGAAATACTTATTTCTTTATCCCCTTTCATGGCATGAGCAGACATGGCAATAATTGGTAACGCAGCGTATTTTTCTTGCTCACGTATTTTTTGCGTAGCGGTATAGCCGTCCATAACAGGCATTTGAATGTCCATTAATACGAGGTCATAAGTATTTCTTTCTAGCATTTCTAATCCGTGCTGTCCATTTTCTGCTATATCCAAAGTATAACCTACTGCTTGCAAAATTTCTCTGGCAACCATTTGATTAATTTCATTATCTTCTACAAGGAGTAAATGCCCGGTCATGAAGCTTGTATCTGTTGCATCCACACCATAGCGTTTATCTTGCGTATCTTGCTCACAACCTTCAAGCGCTAAAGGAAAAATGGCCGTAAAAGTAAAAGTAGTTCCCTTACCCAGCTCACTTTTTACTCCAATTTCACCGCCCATAAGGTTAATAATTTTTTTAGAAATGGCAAGCCCTAAGCCTGTGCCGCCGTATTTGCGCGTTACCGAACTGTCTGCTTGAGAAAAAGCCGAAAAAAGTTTTTTTACTTGTTCAGCAGATAAACCAACGCCGGTATCGCTTATGGTAAACGTACAATGCAGTTCTGCATCATTATGTATAAAGCTTTGGGCTTCTAAAAGTATTTTTCCGCCAGAATCAGTAAATTTAATGGCATTACTTACAAGGTTAAAGGCCACCTGCTTAAAGCGCAAAGCATCACCAAGAATGGGCACTTTATCATGTTCGCTGCAAGAAACATCTAAAGTTAATCCTTTATCAGCACATATATGACCATACAAGTCTGCAATTTCTTGTGCAATATCGTGTAACATAAAGGGTTGTTTTTCCATTTCCAGCTTGCCGGCTTCCATTTTAGAAAAGTCTAAAATATCATTGATAATACGCATAAGGTTTTTGGCTGATACAGAAATTTTTTCTACATAATTTTTCTGCGTACCGTCCAATTGTGTTACGTTTAAAAGATGTAACAATCCTAATATACCGTTCATGGGGGTACGAATTTCGTGGCTCATATTGGCCAAAAATTCCCCCTTGGCCTTGGTGCTTTGTTCAGCAAGTTCTTTGGCTTTGAGCAAAGCTTGTTCATTTTCTGCAATTTCCTTAAGCATAGCTTTTTGTTCGCGCAAATCTTTCACATAGGCGATAAAACCATTTTTACCGCCATATACCGTGCGAACCAACAAAACATCCACCGGAATGAGCTCTTGTGTTATTGCATGTTGGCAAAAAACTTCCATTCTTGCGGTACCATTGGCATATGCTTCAGTAAAAATCTGTTGCATCATGTCTCTTGTATCAAGACCGTTGGGCTGTATTTCGGGAACAATCTTATAAAAATTTGCTATAAAATCTTCTTTATCCGCAAAACCAAATATTTTTACCCCTTCCGCATTGGTGTAAATGATTTGTTGGTTTTCATCCCAAAAATTCACATTCATGGGCAAAGAATCAAGCATAATGGTATTTCGCAGTTCAGCTTCTTTAACTAACCCTTCTGAAGCTTTTAACTCTCGTAAATCCTTGACATAAGATATAACAACATCTTCTTCGCCAAGAGTAGAACGCAGAAGAAACACTTCCATAGGGATAAGTTCCCCTATTGAGCTTTGATGTAGCCACTCAAAGCGCATAAAGCCTTTTTCAAGTACTTCTATATGATTTTGCCATACAGCGTCTTTTGAATGTCTGCCATCGGGTTGATACATTGGTGAAGTGTTATATAAATTTTTAAAATATTCTTCCTTCGTATCAAATTTAAAAACACGTAAAGCCTCTTGATTACAGTCGATCATTTCCCCTTCTTTATTCCAAAACATGAAACTTAGAGGAATATTTTCTGCTATAATGGCATTGAGCTCTTCTGCATAAGAGGCCTTTTTTTCCATAGCCTTAAACTCACGCAAATCTCTTGTGTAGCCTATAACACGATATTCATTTTGATGGATCACTCTGGTAAGTGTAATTTCTGTGGGAATGGGTTCACCGTCAAGCCCTTGGTGCATCCATTCAAAACGGCAATGGCCTTCTTCAAAGGCTCTGCCCATATACTCCACCATACAGTCAAAGGTCTTTCTTCCGTCAGGCTGAAATTCGGGCGAAAGCTCCATAAACGTATTGAGATATTCTTGCTTATCCCGAAGACCAAAAAGTCTTACAACGGCCATATTGCAATCAAGATTTTGGAAGTCTTTACCCCAGAAATTTGCACCTAAGGGCATAGAATCAAACATAATGCGCATGCGCTCTTCTGCTTCTGAAGCCACAGCTTCTGTTTTTTTAATACTGCGCAAGTCTCTTGTATATTCAATAACAACATCAACATCATCAAATGTTACTCGTGTTAAAATAACGTCTGCAGGAATTTTTTCACCATCAGAGGAGACAAATTCCCACTCAAACTGGCATTGCCCCTCTGTAAAAGCTTTTTTAAGGTATTCCAAGCTAAGTTCATTAGATTTTCTGCCATTAGGTTGATAAAGTGGGTTAATTGCATGCAGATTTTGTTTAAAGCTTTCTTTGTTCGGAAAATCAAACAAAGCAAGGGTTGCTAAATTACAATCAAGAATTTCATTGTCTTTATTCCAAATATTAATGCACATGGGAGCGGCATCAAGTATAGCTTCAAAACGTTCGTGAAATTTTGTTTTTTGCTGTAAAAAATTCAAAGAGCTTTCTAAATTTGTACAATAAGAAACAACTATTTCTTGTTCTTCATGTCTCATGCGCACCAAATTATACTCTACAAGATACACTTCTTCTTTTTTATTTTTATGTGTCCAAAAAAAGTTACATGTACCGTCGTGAAAAGCTTGCGCTAAATATTTTTTTTGCAACTTGCGTGATTCCCCTCCGCAAGGCTGCAAAAGAGGAGAAAACTTTTGATACTCACGCACATATGCATCCATGTCACAAATATCAAAATGTTTCAAAAAAGCTTCTGTGCAAAAAACGGCTTTCCCTTCTTTAGTCCAACAACTCAAAGGGATGGGAAGAACATTGAGCACATTTGCATAAAAGCTCTCAAGAGAAGTGTTTTTAGGATGTAAGGGCATATGAATACTCCCCAATATACTTTGGATCGTGTCAATATCAAGTCAGGATGACTATCAAGGAAAAAGGAAATATTCCCATCACCACAATATTTACCACCGTAACGACTTGTTATATTTTAGATTATAAGACAAAACATTTTATATAATTGGCAGTATATTTTTGAAAGTCGCACTCATCTATATACTATATAAAGAATCATTCTTAGCAATATGTCAATATGTGGTCAAAAAATTAACACCGCATGCGACAGCCCAAAAAAAAGCCTTGTGCTTTCGCACAAGGCTTTTTCCAGAGCGCTGACAAAGTCAGCACGATCGATAAATCAAGAGTAGGCGCAATTTATTTGCGCC
>CAYJGS010000123.1:0-6595 GCA_964369505.1 uncultured Desulfovibrionaceae bacterium
TGAGTATGATTCATAATTTTACATGGGGGAAGTATGAAAACCATAGGATTAATCGAAGGTGTTATATTGGGATGCACAGAAATTGGTTTACTTATTTCACAACACGATACGCCTTTGCCCGTTTTTGATACCACAGAGATACATGCGCAAGAAGTAGCACTCAGGGCTATCACGGATAATTAACTATTTTTTAAAAGTATTATAAAAAGTTCAAACAAAGGATATAAACATGAATGAAGCTTTATGCATCATAGATTTACAAAATGATTATTTTGAAGGTGGAAAATATCCTCTTTGGAATGCTAGGAAGGTATTGGAAAATATCAAAATTGCCATTAAAAAAGCGCAAGAAAATAATATACCCATTATACTTATTGAGCATATTGTGCCCAAGGCGGCCGGTGGTCTTGCACCTTTTTTTAATGAAGGCACAGAGGGAGCAAAAATTCATAAAGATTTATTGGAGCTTGTGCCCCAAGCTATAGTCATTACAAAACACTTTGCCGATGCATTTCATCAAACCACTCTTGATGAAGAACTTGCCAAGCTTAAGGTAGAAAAAATTGTGGTGTGTGGCATGATGACACAAAATTGCGTGACCCATACTGCCATTTCAAAGCAAGCAGAAAAATACAACGTGAGCATTATTCCTGAATGTACAACAACAGTGGATGAAATGTTGCATAATATTGCACTGCACGCTTTATCTACCAGAATTGCTTTTGAATCAGTAATGGATGTTTTTGACGTGGAATGAATTCACATGTAATAATTGAAGTGTTTTGAAGGGATGGGGGGAGTTTGAGGGGGGAAGCTTTTGGGCTTTGGCAAAAGTTCCCCTTCCCCCCTCAAAAAAATTAATAAGCATTTACTGTGCTACATCACAAGCCGTCGATGCTCTTTATTTCCAACCACATGAATGGCAGCTAAGGGGCGTACAGGACAAACAAATTCACACGCACCACAACCAAGGCATTCTTCATTATTGGCTACAGGTATTTTATGTTCGCCGCCTTTTGGATTCGCCACAAGGCTAGGTTGTGTAGACACAACCTAAGAGCACATGCATAGCTGTGGAAATCTTTTGCTTTTGCTCGCGCTGCATAAACACGCGCGGATTGCGGCAAGTGAGCAGGTTAAAGAAATAATCATCTTTTTTTAAACACCGGTATGTTGAGCACAAATATGAGCTATTTGCCGTAAGGTTGGCTTTGCATGGGCGTAAAACAGTTGAAAACCGGCACACAGATAGTTGTGTTTATGTCCTGTTCCCTTCTCTTGTACAAATCTGTGGCGTGGACATTGCCCCCAACACAATGTCCCGTGTGGGCATTGCAAACATGCATTGGCAAGCTCTGTATGTTTTTTAAAAGCAAATTGTTGTTGTCGCGGAGAAAAAACAAGAGTATCAAGCTTTTGTTCGTTAATATTACCTAAATAATATTCTTTGTTTACGTAGTGATCACAGCTATAGACAGCACCGTCATGTTCTAAAGCCACCCCTTTGCCACACAATTGACCTGTAGTACACAATTGTGCCGGAAGATTCATGGTTTGTGCCACAGCTGTTTCAAACCAGTTCACCAAAACTCGCCCCAAATCACGTGAGACCCATTGGTCAAAAATGGTGCAGAGAAAATTTCCCCAATCCTCTGGCAACACAGACCATTCGGTGACAAAATCTTGCGCAGAATGCACTTGCGGAAGTGCATTTTTTTGCCAAAAATGTGGTGCCGTAGTGGTAAAGACTTTGGGTTCTACACAAGGATTGAATTGCACATAGGTAGACCCTAGTTCTTGCGTTAAAAAAATATATACATCCAAGGGTTTGAGTGCATTATATCTGTTGACCGTCGTTAATGTGGTGAAAGGTACCGCATATTTTTGCAGAAAATCAATACCTTGCATGAGTCGTGCAAAAGAGCCTGCGCCTTTTTTATCAATACGATAGCGATTATGTTCTGCCTCAGGACCATCTACGGAAAGACCTACAAGAAAGTCATGTTCTTTAAGAAAAGCAGCCCATGGTGCGGTAAGCAAGGTTCCGTTGGTTTGTAGAGTGTTGGCAATGATTTTTCCCTGCGTATTGTACTTTTGTTGCAAGTGTATGATTTTTTCAAAAAAGGCTATGCCAAGCAAGGTAGGCTCTCCCCCCTGCCAAGAAAAAACCACTTGGTCATGTTCGTTGCTGGCAATATACTGCTCTATAAAACGTTCTAGCGTTACAGCATCCATAATTGATGCGGGAGAAATCGCTTCACTTTCATCTTGGCCCAATAGCTCAGTCTTATGAAGGTAATAGCAATAGGTACAGTCAAGATTACACTGTGCCCCTATAGGTTTTATCATTACATGGTAACGATGCCTATTGTCCGGTCTGTCTAAAAAAAAATGTGTATTTGCCATATGTATCTCAGACACCTTTGTACAAAAAAATGTACTCGCTCATTAAATCCTTCTACACAATTCTTTGCATAAAATTTTATGAAAGATAAGAAAAAACCCCGTAATTTCTAAAAATACGGGGTCTTGGGCATATTATTATTTAGCGATAGTTTGCGTCAGCATATCTACAGCTTGGTCGATAGAAAAAGAGGCGGCTTTTTGTCTTGGAGGAAACTCCACATAGGTTTTCAAGTGTCGAGCAGCTGCTTCTTGACCCAAGAAGAAGGCAAATTGATGGTCGATAAGCCAATCATAATACGTGTTTGACGTAATATCTGCTCTTTCATATGGGTCAGTTCGTAAATTAAACAATTTTGGTAGACGCAATGTCACAAAAGGCTCTGCCCATACGCCCATGGTACCTTGTAATCGTTGTTCCATGAAAACAAACTTGAAATTGCCTGCACGTAAGGCTACCAAATCTCCATCATCATTAAAGTATAAGAATCCACGGCGTGGGTTTACTTTTTCTTTTTGTGTGAGATATGGTAAAATATTATGTCCATCAAGATGAAGTTTATATGTTTTATTGCCTATTTTGCGACCTTTAAGTAAATCTTCCTTGATGGTTGTATCTCCTGTAGCTGCAATAAGTGTGGGAAACCAATCTAAAGAAGATACAATGCTATTATCGACCGTATCGGCAGGGATATGCCCGGGCCAGCGGATGATGGCCGGAGCACGGAAAGCACCTTCCCAGTTGGTGTTTTTTTCACCGCGGAAGGGAGTCATGGCAGCATCGGGCCATGAATTCATATGCGGGCCATTGTCTGTGGTGTAAATAACTATAGTATTTTCATCAAGACCCATTTCAGCCAATTTATCCAATACCGAGCCCACATTTTTATCATGGTCAATCATGGTATCAGTATATTGGCTCATAAAACGTCCACTTTGCCCCACGCTTTCGGGCTTGGTGTGCGTTCTAAAGTGCATGTGCGTGAAATTAAGCCACATAAAGAAAGGCTGATCGGAATTTTTTTGCTTACCGATATATTCTATGGCACGAGCTGCAATATCATCATCAATAGTTTCCATGCGCTTTCTGGTTAAAGGGCCTGTATCAGTAATTTTCCCATCGGCGAAGGAATGAATAACACCACGTGGCCCAAACATTTTCTTAAAGCGTGGGTCTTTGGGATAATCGGGATGTTCTGGGTCTTCTTCAGCATTAAGGTGATATAGATTGCCATAAAATTCGTCAAAACCGTGGTTTGTAGGCAAAAATTCGTCTCTATCTCCCAAGTGATTTTTCCCAAGCTGAATAGTTTTATAGCCTTGTGCTTTAAGCACTTCGGCAATGGTCACATCTTCGGGTTGAAGACCTAGTGTAGCGCCTGGCATGCCTACTTTACTTAAACCGGTACGAAAAGGTGTTTGTCCGGTAATAAAAGCAGAACGCCCTGCAGTGGAGCTTTGTTCAGCATAATAGTCGGTGAACAGTGTACCTTCTTTGGCAAGTTTATCAATATTAGGCGTTTTATAACCCATAAGTCCTTGTGAATAAGCAGAAATGTTGGTTATGCCAATGTCATCACCAAAAATGACTAGAATGTTAGGTTTTTTCTTTTGTTCGTTGGCCTTGGCTGCTAAAGCATCGTCACTTATTCCAAGCATGCCCGTTGTGCAAAGAGCCGTACAAAAAGGAATAGCAAGCGTGCCCAAGGCTTTGTGCATACCTTGTTGCAAAAAATTTCTTTTCATGGAGTCCTCCATAATATGTTTATAGTGTAATTATTTATTTTATATTACTAAAATAAAGTTGTCAAATAGAGCGTTACTGCACCTTAAGGGAGTAATTCCAGACACGTATAGATTTTATTTTTGTATACGTTTTTCATACATTAATTGCAGTGGCATCGCTGGTTTCAAAGTTTAAAACAATATCAGTTTCGGCATCGGTAATGTATGTATTGGTTTCACCTTCGTTTTCAGATTTTAGTAATATAATTTGTTTTCTTTCTTTAGTTGGCTGTGGACTTTCGTTGGCATTAGACGTGGTGGTCTCCTTAAGCTTAAATATCATTAAAAATTAAAGTTAAATAAAACATAATACATCAAAACATGATGCAAAAAAACATAGAGATTCTATGTAAGAATACATGGGATAATATGGCGCTTAGCTGCTACATCACAAGCCGTCGATGCTCTTTATTTCCAACCACATGAATGGCAGCTAAGGGGCGTACAGGACAAACAAATTCACACGCACCACAACGAGAGGCATCGATGCTTGCATTTTTATGGTCAATACAAGAAGCTTTGCAATGCCGCGTGCATTGTCCGCATCCTGTGCAATTTTCCTCATGTATTCTTGGGCGGATAAATGCCATTTTATTCATATATCCAAGTGCTGTGCCCACAGGACAAAAAGTATTACACCCTGTTATGCCAAAAAATACTTTTGCGTTGTTGACTAAAACATAAAGTGTCATATATTCCTTGACGTAGAAGGCTGTCCTAAATTAACAAGCGCTATCAAACAATGGAGAAAACATGAAAAAAACAATAAAACCTTTTGATTATGCCAATCAAATCTTAACGCAATTGAAAAAAGGCGTCCTTGTTACCACCAAGCACGGTGACAGCATTAATACCATGACTATATCGTGGGGAGCCTTGGGTATTGAGTGGGCAAAGCCTATTTTTACCATTTACATACGCGAAAATAGGCACACGAAGACGCTTTTAGACGCTCAAGGTGAATTTACCGTTAACATTCCCATGGGGGAATTTAATAAAAAAATTCTCAGTATTGCAGGTACAAAAAGTGGCAAGTCTGTCAATAAGATAGAAGAACTTAACCTCACACTTGTGGACCCCGTAAGCATTTCTGTTCCGGGCATCAAGGAATTACCTTTAACGTTAGAATGCAAGGTTATCTATAAGCAAGAGCAAGATAAACACGCCATTAGTCCGGAAATGGCTGCCACATACTATCCGCAAGATGTAGATGGTGATTTTCACGGAGCCAACAAGGACTATCACACCGCTTACTATGGTGAAATAGTTAACGCATATATTATTGAATAGTGTAGCATATTATTACATAGCCCTCAATTTTACATGGGGGCTATGTTAATAGTCAACTTAGCTAAATTATTTTCAAATCACCCATCAGAGTTTCCTTACTTCGTATGTGTTCCATAAGCATAATGGCTGTGCATACCAAAGACTTGCGGCGCATCCTTAAGTGCCTGTGCCATCATAATTGTTTTTACGCCTAAATCATAGGCAGATTGCATGGCTTTGGAATTATCTTGTGTTTTCCCCAGTGAGGATACATAGCCAGCGGAAGTTATACCGTGAACGGTAAAAAACATATTGCAGGAATTGACGGCGGCACTTGTTCCCATGCTTCCTGCCGTGATGAAGATACCACTGACTTTATTACCATTTAAGGGCTGCACGGCATAGCTTCTGTCCATAATGATTTTGCATTGTGCTGTCACATTATAGAAAAAAGTGGGCGAAGCTAGCAAAATTACGTCCGCTGTTTGCATTTTTTGTAATATTTCTGGCACATCATCTTGCAAAGGGCAGCTTTTGCCACTTTGACACACAGAACAGCCTTGGCATGGCGTTAGCTTCTTTCCTTTGATTGAAATATTTTCCGTTGTAGCCCCCACACTTTCACAGCCTTTTATGGCTTCTTGGAGTAAGGCAGAAGTGTTGCCCTTACTCTTAGGGCTGGTATTCAGTGCCAATACATGTATTTTTTGCATAATTTCACTCGCTTTTGTTGTGTACATCACCACTCAATGCGTGCATGGGCATTTTTTTTAAGCAAAGGAAGAAAAGCTTGAATCATGCGCCATGCACCATAAACATTGGTATCCAAAGCTTCTTGCACTGTTTTGAGGTCAGCATTAAGCGCATTTTGCCATGTATCGTAGTGAATGGCGGCATTATTGATAAGTGCATCAAGGCGGCCAAAGTTCTCATCTACAAACCTTGCAACATTTGTAATGCTTTCTTCGTTGGTAATATCAAGCTCAGCAGGAATAAGAGATTCATACCCTAACTCTTGTGCTGCTTGTTGTGCTGCATGCAGCGAACGAGCAGTCATCAAGACAGTATAACTTTGCATCACTAAGCTTTGCCATAAACTCCCCCTTATGTTGTAGGTAAATGCCAAGCACACTCTTGT
>CAYJGS010000124.1:0-6539 GCA_964369505.1 uncultured Desulfovibrionaceae bacterium
TATTACAGGTAATGCCAATGGAAACACTCATAAAGGGAAAACGGTGAATATTGCCTTGGCGGTCATGGGAAATAATACCTTTATTGGCTTTGTCTTCATCATCATAAAAATGAGGGATTATTTCATCATAAGAAGCAATGATACGTTGGCATATGCTTTCCATACAATCTTCTGGTACTAAGAAGAAAAAGTCGTCGCCACCAATATGCCCTAAAAATTTATACGGTGCGTCATCATCCATAATACTTGCCACAAGCAAACGGGCTGTCACAAGTAAGGCCTCATCACCGCGCGAAAAGCCATATTTATCATTAAATGCTTTAAAATTATCAATATCAAGATAAGCGGCTGCAAAGTTTGTTTTTTCATTAATATGTTTTTCAACCACTTTCATGATGGATGCATTACCGGGAAGGCGGGTTAGCGGGTTAGCATCAAGGGTGCACGTAGAGCGCTGCAATGCCAGTTCAAGCCTTGCTCGCATTTCTATTTCACCGCAAGGAAGTATAATAAAATCATCAACTTCTGCTATTTTACCCTGAAAAACATCTTTTAAAGAATTTAAGCTCATCAAAAGCACAGTGCATATTTGTTTATACACATTTTCAGATTTAATAAGATTGATAATTTCAGATCCGGAAAGGTCTTCACTGTGTTCACCACAAATAATCATATGGGGAGGGTCATTAAAGAAACGTTCAAGCAAAGCTTTTCCACTGGTAAATATTTCCCAATTGATGGATTCTTTATCCCAAAGGCCAGCCACTTTGTCTGTAAGTTCTGAATCATTACTTAACAAATAAATACGCGGCATTTCTCCAACAAAGGAAAACATAGCAGAAGATTCCATAAAAATTACCTTCCAAATACTGGAAATAAAGACTGTTGCTGAAATTCAATACCAACTCTATCCACAATTTCGCTCAACATACTCTGGCCAAGTCCAAGATGTTTTAACACATGAGGATCTATTTCCGAAACATTGGTATCACCGGCATCACCCAATTCAAATAAACGTGCAAAAAAGTTAGCAAGGTGTACTATAGAAGTCATAGTCACATAGTTGCCAGCCAGCATAGGGGTATGGTGATATGTCATAGCACTTGCAATACCAACAGGCAAATTCCAATGTGCCGCTACCCATGAATTTACCTTGCTATGGTCAAAGCCAAGCATAAGCCTTTCTGCTTCCATAACAAGCACATCATTATTACGAACAAGGTTTTCAATATCACGCGAAGCTTCTGGTAATTGTATGGATATAATAACCTTTCCAAAATCGTGCAAAAGACCGGCAAGCACGCATTCGTCCACTTCTTTAAAATTAAAAAGCCCTGCCATAACTTTACACGCTGTAGAACAAGCTAAACTGTGTTGCCAAAGGCCAGCCATATGCTTTGAAACAATATCAAAAACCACAGCAGAAATAAGCAAGCCATGCACAGCATTAACCCCAAGAAGCACCAAAGCATTATGTATGGATGTAACACGCCCCGGAAAACCATACACCGGAGAATTCACCATTTTGAGTACCCGCGCACTCAAGCTTTGATCTTGGCCAATTATTTCAGCAACTTTTGCCAAATTGGTCTTGTTGCCTTCCATAAGTGCCATAGTTTTTTGCAAAGCTATAGGAAGAGTAGGAATGCTTTTAGCTGCAAGCACCCTTCCTTTATAATTTGTTTCCAGTTCTTTATCATTCATAATTCAAAAAATATATTCAATTAGATACGTTCGTGAAAATGCTTTTTCAAAAAAGTTTCAAACGTACGCATGAACACATTTTCCTGATGATTACGGAAAAGACGTGAAACTTCTGAAAAACGTGTTTTCGCGTCATAACTTTTAGGTGCTCCTGCCACAGGGTTACCTAAAACATGAAGCTTATAAATACTCAGTTTATCGCACTGAGCCAAAAACTGTTCAGTTACAGACGCACCGGCAGCTCCGATAATTTCTCCGCCTGGGTTGCGTACACTACAAGCCAACTTCATATTAGTTTTTACTTGTTCAATGGGTAGCTCTTGCATAATTCTTCCATTCAAATTCTTAAGGCCTACTAATGCAGTCACGCCGTATATACACCAGCGCAACGTTTGCGGGATAACCACGCAACTCATCAGCGTATCGATGCCAACCTAGCACAATAAAAAAAAAAATACCAGCTTACTACACAATAAAAAAAACATATTATATACAAATAAGTTAAATGTATTTTTTGCCAAAAATACATACTCTTTTGTATTTTTATTACCGCTTAAGCAATAGCTGATTGCGCAACAAATTGCGACCCTGGCAATCTCTTAACAAAAGCGCAAAGCTCCATTTCTATAAGTAAAGAGTTAATTTTTGCTATAGGTATCTGTAAATGTTCAACAATAACATCGCAATGACAAGCCCCTTTTGCATAAAGAAGCTTTAAAATTTCACGTATGAGTTTTTGATCCTCAATGGAAAATTCTGTTAGATTAAGGGTATTATTTTCATTAAGTACAATTTCTTTAGTGCTTATGTTATTTTTTAACTGTATTTTTTTTTCTTTCTTAGGTTTTGTAGATGTTTTTTTTGTAAAATATGTTCCTGAAGCATAATCACTCAGCTGCACAGAAAGATCGCGCAATATATCGTCAGCATGAAAAACAGGCTTAGCTCCCTGTCGGATGAGTTCTTGACAACCTTTTGAAGTGGCAGAAGAGATAGCTCCTGGAACAGCAAAGACATCTCTATTTTGTTCAAGAGCTTGCTTTGCAGTAATAAGAGTTCCACTACGCATGCTGCCTTCAACCACCAAAACTCCCAAACAAAGCCCACTTATAATGCGGTTTCGCACGGGAAAATGCGCAGCTAGTGGCGGTGTTTTGGGCGCATATTCTGTTATGACAAGCCCTTTTTGACACATATCCCAATAAATATCTTCGTTATACGGCGGATAAATAACGTCAATACCCGTACCAAGAACAGCCACACTTTTGCCAAGCCCTTCAAGAGCAGCAATATGTGCCACCCTATCAATACCCTGCGCCAAACCTGACACAATGGTTATACCGGCTTTTGTTAATTCTCTAGCCATTGCAGAGGCAACGCCCACTCCTTCAGGCGAACAATTTCGAGAACCCACAATAGCCACACTTGGGCCTTGTAAAAGCTTTTTATCTCCTCTGCAATATAATACAGAAGGTGCATCCACAAGTGTGCGTAATAATGTTGGATAATCTGCATGATGCCAAAGCAAAATATGCGCTTGGCATGTTTGAGCCGCATACCATTCTTCTTGTGCCGTTGTACGCCAAGAACCAGAAGAAATAAGCGCTGTTTTATCGGATCCAAATCCTATATCTCGCCATTCTTCAAGATTTTTAATGGCATTATAGGCAGAACCAAAATGTTGCAAAAGGCGCGTAATGCTGCGAGCCCCAAGCCCATGGCAATGACGCAGAGCAAGAGTTGCCCAATATTGGGTCTTATCTTCTTCGCTAAGTTCTTGCCATGGTTGCTCTGCCATACGAAAAAATCACCACCTAGCGTCTTTTATTCCGTGCAATCTTAGCTGCATTGGAATTGGGAAAATCTGCCAAAAGAGCTTGATATTGCAATTGTGCATTGTCTCCATCACCTAATTTTTCATATGTCATGCCGGCTTTTAACAAAGCGTCAGACGTTTTATGGTGCTTTGGATAGTTTGTGGTAACTTGCTTAAAGGCAAGTAATGCATCCGGAAAATTACCTTGAGAATAATAGCTCTCCCCTATCCAATAATAGGCATTGGGAGTTAAAGAGCTTTGAGGATATTGTTGCAAAAAGGCATTAAATGTATCTCTGCCTTGAGCAGCTTGACCTTTTAGCACCAAATCCAAAGCTTGCTTATAAGCGCCCTTTTCTCCTTGCACAGCAGGTGCTGGATTCACCCTTTGCACAGGCGGCGGAGAGCTTTGCGGAGTTTGCACCGCAGGCGCTGTGGCCACTTGTGGCGTTACAGGTTGCATAATACTTGGCGCTCCACCTTGCTGTGGAGCCATACCCGTAGGGGGCAAAGCTGCTTGATTATGGGTGGCACTTGGTGGATACAAAGTGCTTTCAGGCGGCAGCGAGGGCACATGGGACGCATTGTGATTTTCTGGAAGAATGAGCTTGGAATTCGGATCAAGCGTGCCTAAAGGTGCCCTTCCGGGGGAAGTTTGCGGTGTTTGTGCCACTACTTGCGGCGCCACTTGCGGTGCCGAAGACACAGGCGCAGCTTGAGGAGTCACCACTGGTGCACTAGGTTGACTGGCTTGCGCTTGCCCTGCATTTTTTTTATCCGTCATGGGGCTTGCATAAACAACCGGTGGCATAGTATTTGTGCTTACCTGAGCAGTTGTTGGGGAGGCTGAAGGTGCCGGAGCTTTAGGTGCTATAGGGTGCGCAGTCATACCGGTCTTTCGTCCGGATTTATTTCGCACTTCGTATACTCTAGAGTTAGCTTGTTGCACCTCTTGATCAATTTCCACAACTTTTTTTTCAAGATGCATATATCTCGTGGATAATTCCGAAATATTATTTTGATTTTCTACGACAATTTTTTCCGTTTGCGAAGATGTAGCACAACCAAAAGTCATGGCACATACCACTAACAAGCTAAAAATTCTAGCGTTCCTTCCTGTAAACCATAATGAATACATAACTTCCCCTTACATTATAGCGTTCCAACACATTACAAATACATGCTTGCAGTTTGAGCACAAGCTCTCTAAGAGTATTTGTATTATCAAAATAAACCAAGCATTATACTACAATGTTTCCTTCTTATACCTTAAAAACTTTAGTTTCTCAAGATGTCTTGCACTTAAAGTCAATTTAAGGCACATATACTTCCACACCAACAGGAGTTATTTTCATGAATATTTCCATGCCCCATTGGCAAACAATGTTTGAAATGTTTATTATTTTAACATGTTCAGTCATATTACTAAGCCTTATCGCTCTGCCCATTATGATTATTTTTGGGCAAAATTTATCACTCATACGCAAAAGAAGCGCCTATGAAAAATGTGCAAAACAACTTTCTTTGCTTGCATGTATACTGGGCTGGCTCATGAACATAGTCGCACTTTGGCCCCTTTGGCAAAGAATTTCTCCATATATTATGGGAAAAAGCAATGCTACAAACCCAGTGGATGTTTCTGCACAAGCCTTTGATTTTAATAATATATTATCACAATTTTCCAGCAATATCCCCTTGCAAACCGTGACCTATGTTTGGGCTTCTTTATTTTTAGCAACGCTTATCATAACATATTACCATAAGCAGTGGGTGCATTGGAAAGAATATCGTTTAACAAACCAATGCGCTGTCATTCTTGCCGCATTTTGGTATACTTTTACACTTTATGGAACTATATGCATATTTTATGCCGAAAAAAACCTTACACTTGGCATAGCATATCCTGCAAGTGCAACAGCGCTTTTTAGCCCAAGCTTTGAAGCTTCCATTTGGAATTCAATACCTTATTTACCGGCTTTAGCCTTTGCTTTAGGGGGTGGACTTGCCGCAGTGTGGCTTATTATACGCCGCCACAAAGATGATTATGGACGAGATTATTATGCAAGTATGTTGCCTTGGTGTGCTTCTTGGGCAAGAAATGCATGGTTTCTAGTGTGGTTTATGCTTGTGGGCATTACAGCAGTGGGATGGATAAGCCTTTTACAAGAAGATAATTATTTACAAAATCCTGAATTTTTACATTCGGCATTATTGCTCATGTTGTGGCTTATACCCGGTGCATTATGGACTTTATGCTTAAAAAGCGACACCCCTTTAAGGCATAAGAGTACGCTTATTTTAGCATTTTTTCTGGCAATGGGTTTTATTATTCCTCTATACACAGGTTTGTCATTGTAGGTACTCTACACTGAAAGCAGTTTTTTGCAAGTGGCTAAAGGCTTTAACGCGCTATCGCGCTTTTTTTGTAAGTGGCTAAGGGGGGCTTGCATAAATACGTACCCATACAATTACTCACAAAAAACTTGCCATTTGCATAAGCAAGCCTTATATTCAAAGGGAGCCGTAGCTCCTGCGCTAACAGAAACTACGGCTGGCAAGGTGGTTAACACCCCCTTAATATGCGATTGCCTTATGGTTACAATTTTAAGACCCGTATCAGCTTACTTCTGATACGGGTCAACTTTTAGTAGGCTTTAACAACCATCAAAAAGACGAGTACCAGACCGATAACGGTAGCATAAAAAAGCTTCCGCATGGCTAACACCCTCCTTTCCTGTAGTAAAACGGGCCTATACACCTTGCCGATGTAAAAAGAAGGGCAATCGCACCAATAAATTATAAACTTTTCTGCAATATGCTGCAAGATGTATGTTTTGGGACAAAGAAGGGAGAATGAGTCCCTCCTCCCTTCATACGAAGCACTGCCCTTCTACCTTAGAGCAAGGAACGATACCACAACTTTACATACAACGAGCTGTTTTTATTCGTCATTGCGAGGAAATGCGCTGCAAGTTTTATGTTCAAAGATAGGCTTTTCTAGCGTTTTGGAGCCTGTCCA
>CAYJGS010000125.1:0-6536 GCA_964369505.1 uncultured Desulfovibrionaceae bacterium
TGGTGCAGGAAGGTAGCTTGCCCGATATTCCTAGATAGTTTCGTCAAATAGCGAAATTCCTAGATAGTGTCGTCAAATAGCGAATTTTTGCGTATATCAAGGAAGATGAACTTATTTTGAGGGAGTGTATTTTTTTCATACTTAACCGAAAAAATAAGCGAAATCTGACGCAGAGATATGTAAAAAGGCGCTATTTGGCGACACTATCTAGGGGCGTGGGCCAAAAATATCTGTACCTACCCGCACCATGGTGGAACCTTCCATAACGGCCGCTTCAAGGTCGCCGGACATGCCCATGGAAAGGTGTGGCAAGGGAATGCCTAGCTCATCTTGCAAGGTATTGCGCAAACGTCTAAGTAGGGCAAAATGCGGCCTTGCGTGAAGGCCTGCGTCAAACACCGGGGGTAGGCACATAAGCCCTTGTAGTTGCAAATTTTTACATTCAGCAATACGTATGGCAAGGGGCAGGAGTTCTTTAATTTTAACGCCTGATTTTTGCGGTTCATTGCCGATATTTACTTGGACAAGAATTTTTTGCACTATGTCTTTTTCTGCGGCAAACTTTTGTAAAAGTAGAGCCAATTTTTCTGAATCCACGGAGTGAATCAAGTCAAATTTACCCACTACATCTTTGGCTTTTCGGCTTTGTATATGCCCCACAAAATGCCATATGCATTGCTTTGTATGCGGATGACCTTGTAATTTTTCTTGTTTTTCCAGCGCTTCTTGCACATAGCTTTCGCCAAAGTGCTTATGCCCCAAGGCGGCAAGTGTGGCTATGGAGTCTGCCGAATGCCATTTAGAAACAGCCACAAGGTCTATTGCACCTTTGCGTTCTGCTGTGTCCATGGCCTTATCCATACGCCCTTGCACGCCAAGCAAGTTAAAAGCAAGGTCAACTACCGGGGTCATTCTTGCATCATTCCTAAATTGCGTAAAAAGTTTACATCTTCTGTCCAGTTTTCACGCACTTTTACCCAAAGTTCAAGGTGCACTTTGCCGTCAAGCATCTGCAAAATATCTTTACGCGCTGCTGTACCAATGGCCTTGATAGAAGCTCCGGCTCTGCCAATAACCATAGCTTTGTGTGAAGGCCTTGCCACATAAATTACAGCATGGATAATGGTTTGCCCTTGTTCGGCATCTTCTTCCCATTGTTCAATGTCAACGGCCACAGAATAAGGAACTTCTTGTTTTAGATGTAAAAAAAGTTTTTCGCGCACAATTTCAGAAACCATAAAACGCATGGGGGCTGTGGATAGTTGATCTTCGGGATATTGGGCAGCACCTTCAGGGAGGTGCTTGCAGATCAAGCTTTTTAATTCCGGCAGACCATTGCGGCGCAAAGCAGAGGCGGGAAAAATATCTGCTTTTGGAAACATTTCGTTTAAACGGGTGAGTAGGGGAAGCATTTTGCTTTTATCGCTGAATAAGTCGATTTTATTCACTACTATGCATACGGGTCTTTCTTCTTCGGCCAAGGCTTGCCCAAGGCTTGCCAAATCTTTTTCTAGAAAATCCGGCTTACGTATGTATAGGTCGCCGTCTAACAAAAGCACAATCATATGGGCTTGAGCCATGCTCTGCCATGCAGATTGGATCATGGTTTTGCTTAATCTTCCACGCACTTGCGCCATGCCGGGCGTGTCCATGAATATAATTTGGGCATCTTCTTCGGTGAGTATGCCCACAATTTGATTGCGTGTTGTTTGCGGTTTTGGGGTAACAATACTGATTTTTTGACCTAACAGGGCGTTAAGTAAAGTTGATTTTCCGGCATTGGGCGGCCCCATAAGGGCAACCCAACCGCATCGGTGGGGATTTTTTTTTGTGTCAGCCATGGCTTCTCCTTATGCCTAATGCTTTTTCATACCAAGGGCAACACGTCAAGCTTTTTTACTTATTATCTCCACGCGGTAAAAAGCGTACCGTATCACGATTGTTTTGTTCTGCTTCCATACTTACAGGAACGTCGTTATAATATAAGGCGCCCGGTCTGATATCATTTTCTTCCGCCACTTTGCCATAATACGCAAGGGCAGGAATATGAGCCACAAGTACGGGAGTAACTTGCCAGATAATAAACCAAAAACAAAAGAGAATAAAAGCCAGTTTTAGCCACGCTTTTAGGGGATGTGTTTTTGTGTCATGTTCTTCCATGTAAGTGTATTCACCTTAAAATATTGCGTAGTTTTTATAAAAGGGGGAACGCACCATGTACGCCCCCCCCATGTGAATTGATTATTTCATGCAATACTTAGATTCGTGCAGTGATTTCTGGGAATACTAAGTAGAACATAATATAAGCCATGGTTAAGGTTAAAGCTAAGTTAAAGCTTTGACCGCAAACATACAGGATAACCGGCTTGCCACCCTTGAAGTAGTGGGTGAGCTCACGGAAGTTTGTGGCAAGACCAATGGCAGCAAAGGAAAGGTTAAAGCACCAGCCGCGCAAAGGAGAGGTTAAGCTCTTAATGGTACCAGCGGTGAGCAAGCCAGAGCTCATGTCTGGGCCCAATTGACCGGAAATATAAGAGCAAAGAATAGATGCGGCCACAAAGCCCAATACGAATTTGGGGAAGCGGTGCCAAATTTCCATAAGGCCTACGGTGCTACCTTCGGTGCGTTCAACTTTTGTTACCCAATATACGGCCACACCAAAGGCGGTTACGCCGATGAGCACGTTTTGGATCATCTTAATGGTAGCAGCAACATACATGGCTTTTTCACCAAGGAATGCGCCGGCAGCGGCCACAGCGCCTGTGGAGTCAACAGTACCACCAATCCATGCACCACCAAGAACGGCGGGAAGGCCAAGGGCATTGATAACAGCAGGCATAACAATCATCATAATAGCCGTAAAGAGCAAGGAAATACCCACAGCAAGAGTGAGTTCTTCTTTTTTAGCGCGACAAGCTGCGGCTGTTGCGATGGCTGCGGAAGTTCCGCAAACGCTCATGTCGGCAGAAATGGTGATGTTCAAAGTCTTGGAAGGAATTTTCAAGACTTTTTGACCAAAGATATAGGTGGTGATGAGCACGATGGGAGTAACCACCCAAGCTACGAATAAACCGGGAATACCGATGGCAATGATTTTATCCATAAGGATTTCAGCACCAAGCAATACAAGACCTGTTTTAATATAAAATTCCACCTGCAGGGCGGGTTTCATCCAATTGGGTGTTCCCACAGTATTGGCAACGACCATGCCCAAAATAATAGCCCAAGCTTCTGTGCCTATGCCATAATACCGCATGTCGGACTGTCCGCCCATGGTAAGGGCTAGCACTGTAAAGAGGAATAAGCCAATAAAACCTATGAAGAACTTGGTGGCATTGTGCCCCATAACAGCCATACCAATACCAAAAAGAAGGCCAAGGGCAATCATGGTAACGGGTAAGGTAGGCAGAATATTAGAAGCTTTTGTTTTGGTTTTGGCAGCAGCTTTAGAAGCATTACGCTCTGTTCCGCGCCAAGCGGTGATGAGGTCATCAGCTTTTTTATTTAAATCTTCGTTTTTAAATTGGGCATTGGCTGCTTCGGTTTCGGCTGCTTGTGCAGCGGCTAAAGCGGCATCGGCAACGGCACGCGCTTTATCGGCAGCAGGCTTTGCTTTTTCGTTGGCAGCTTTGGCGGCTTCTTCGTTCATAACAAAGGCGCTTAAGGGATTATTGGACCAACGGCTTGGGCCTTTCATATAGGCTTTTAACGTGGCGCCAAATTCCGTAGGCGTAAATTTAACTTTTTTTGAAGATTGTGCCTTGTACCAAGCGACAGTTTTAAAAGGTGCCCTGTTTGCTTCGGCAGTCATAATTTCTTCTGCCTTGGCTATTTTTTCACGAGCAGCAGCTTTGTCCGCATCAGAAAAATTAAAAACATAGAGATATAAACCTAAAAACACAAAGATGAGACCAAGCCAAATGGCCCAATAGTCTTCTTTTAACCAAAGGTCAGACCAAGACGACGCCGCGCGGTCGACTACTACTCCTGAGTCTTGTTGTGACATAAAACCTCCAAAAAATGAAAATCTGTTTGATAAAACCGCACGCAATCAGAGTGCGGTACCCTCATGCCGCTGGTTATGCCTTGTTACAGGCTTTTTAGCAAGTGCTTTTTTGCACAAAGCGACAGACTTTTTTTATGCGCCTCCCTTGGGTAGAAAAAGGCCAGCATAGCCTACAACTCTATTGGCATCGCCGCCTTTTTCATATGATGTTGTGTGCCGCACAAGATGCACAGGCACTTTTTCTTGGTTTTTTTTGCATATATTATGGGCAAAGAGTGCCACCATGGCAGGATATACACCGCACATGCTGATATGGTTTTGCATAACGGTTTGCCCAAGAATTTCCGGATCTAGTGTGGCAAAAGCTTTTAAAGCCATATCATCTAACTGCATAGTGGTGTTGTGATCGGAAAAATGGTGCATATCAGAGCTTATGACAATACCCACTTCTTGCCCTTCAGTGGCAAGTTCTTGGGTAAAGTGCGTGATGATGTGCCCAAGAGCCTCGCCGGCTTTTTGTAAAGAATGTAGGGATTGCCCACTCACCGCAATGGGCACAATGCGTAAATCTTGGACGGCGCATTGCAAAAAAGGCAAGAGGACTTCTAGGGAATGCTCTGCAGCATGGGCAAGGGTGTCGGCTTCAAAACCGCCGTCGCTGTGTAAGAGGGCATGGGCTATATCTGTGGCAATGGGCACAGTGCCAAGGGGGCTTTGCCAGCCTTGGCTGTCTTGCTGTGTAGAATCTTCATACCAAAGAGAAAGAGGCTTGCCCTGCCCGGTGTGGTTTGGTCCAAGTAAAATAAGGTTTTTGGGTAATGTTACATAGGCCAAGGTTTCGGCAATAACATGCCCACAATAGAAATGGCCGGCATGCGGCAAAAGCACCATATGGGCGGGTTGCCTTGCCATCTGCAAGCTTTCTTTGGCAGAAAGCAAGCTTGCTTCTACATAAGCTCGTAATGCTCCAGATTCTTTTTCATAAAATCGACCGGCCACAAAAGTTTCACGCATAGAAAATCCTCTGTGTTTTAGCGAACTTCATTGAAACAAACTAAGAAATATACAACACCTTCGTTACCCTTAAGAAAACCTTAACCCAATTTAGGCATTTAATCCACAACATTTTTTATATTTTCTACCGCTGCCGCAGGGGCAAGCGTCGTTGCGTCCGGCGCGCTTTTCTGCCTTGGCGGGGGTATTGCCTTGGGAAGTATCATTGGGGGCAGAATAATCCATTTGCGTATCTTCTTTATGTTTAAAGTGATTTTCTGTAGTAGGGAGCTCTTCTGCAGGTGCTTCTTCACGCTGGATACGCACCTTTGTTAAGGCCTTAAACGTATTTTCACGAATACGGAAAATCATGGCTTGGAACAATTCAAAGCCTTCGCGCTTATATTCAAGTTTAGGATCTTTTTGTCCATAGCCGCGCAAGCCAATACCATCACGCAAGCTATCCATATTGCGTAAGTGTTCCTTCCAGCAACGGTCGAGCTCTTCTAAAAGGAAGTAGCGTATGACATCTTTATACAGTTCCGGCGCATCGTTGCGTAATTGTTCAAGAATAGTCGTAATAAGTTTTTTTGCTTCTTCTTTTTGGGGCAAAGGATCAGCATCAGTAAGTACACGGTCAAATGTAAACACATCGCGCAAGCGTGTACGCACAATTTCTCTGTCCTCTTGCGTGATTTCCGTTTCTTTACGGGTTTCAAGATCTGCATAAATGTCATCAAGCACGTCGTCACAAAACTCATCAAGCACAGGTTCAAGATTTTGTTCTGCAATGAGTTCGCGACGTAGCGTATAAATAACTTCGCGCTGTTGATTCATCACATTGTCATAATCAAGTAAGGTTTTACGAATCTCAAAGTGGTGTGCTTCCACACGTTTTTGCGCGCCTTCCACAGCCTTGGTGACCATGGCATTTTCTATGGACTCGCCTTCTTCAAGCCCAAGCTTTTGCATAAGGCCGGAAATACGTTCAGAACCAAAAAGGCGCATGAGGTCATCTTCCAACGAAAGGTAAAAGCGCGAAGAACCGGGATCGCCCTGACGACCGGAACGGCCACGTAATTGATTGTCAATACGGCGACTTTCGTGCCTTTCTGTGCCAAGAATGTGCAAGCCTCCAAGCTCGGTAACACCTTCGCCAAGCACAATATCTGTACCGCGCCCTGCCATGTTGGTGGCAATGGTCACCTTGCCGCGCTGTCCTGCTTGGGCAACTATTTCGGCTTCTTGGGCATGGTGTTTGGCATTGAGCACATTATGCGGCACACGGCGTTTTTTGAGCATTTGGGCAATGAGCTCAGAATTTTCAATGGAAATAGTGCCCACAAGCACAGGTTGGCCGGACTTATGGAGCTCTTCAATGGAATCCACAATGGCGTTGAATTTTTCTGCCTTGGTGCGGTAGATAAGGTCTGAATAATCTTTGCGTACCATGGGCATGTTGGGCGGAATGCTAACAACTTCAAGGCCATAAATTTCATGGAATTCTACAGCTTCTGTGTCGGCTGTGCCTCTCATG
>CAYJGS010000126.1:0-6512 GCA_964369505.1 uncultured Desulfovibrionaceae bacterium
AGGAAAACACTTTTTGGCGCTAGCAAAAGGGTTTTCCTTCCCCCAGAAAAAACATTAGGGCAAAAAATAACTTTTTAAATGTTAGACACCACAAGGTCGCCCATTTCTCTGGTTCCCACAAGTTTTGTGTTGGGTTCCATAATATCGCTGGTGCGATAACCGGCTTCTAAAGTGCGGCTTACGGCATTTTCCACAGCAGCGGCAGCTTCTGGCGCATCAAAGGCTAAGCGCAACATCATGGCTGCAGACAAAATAGTTGCCAAAGGATTGGCCATATTTTTGCCTGCAAGGTCAGGAGCTGAGCCATGTATCGGTTCAAACAAGCCTGGGCCGGAAGATCCCATGGAAGCTGAAGGCAACATACCAAGAGAACCGGTGATGGCGGCTGAAGCGTCAGAGAGAATATCGCCAAAAATATTGCCTGTCACTATCACGTCAAATTGTGAAGGATCGCGCACAAGTTGCATGGCGGCATTATCCACATACATGTGGCTTAATTCCACATCTTGATATTCTTTATGCACTTCAATGACTACATCTTGCCAAAGGCGTGATGTTTCAAGCACATTGGCTTTTTCTACCGAGCACAATTTCTTGTGTCTTTTACGCGCAGTTTGGAAACCCACATGGGCAATGCGGCGGATTTCTTCTTCACTATAAATCATGGTATTATAGCCCACACGCTGGCCTTCGCGCATTTCTATGCCGCGCGGTTCACCAAAGTATATATCACCGGTGAGTTCGCGAATAACTATAAGATCAAGTCCTTTAGCTGCAATATCTGCACGCAAAAGGCAGGCGCCGGCCAATTGAGGCAATAATGTGGCAGGGCGTAAATTGGCAAAAAGCCCCAAGCCTTTGCGTATTTCCAGTAAGCCTTTTTCGGGGCGTATATTATTGGCCATGGCATCCCATTTGGGACCACCCACAGCGCCTAAGAAAATCGCATCGGATTTACGACAAATATCCAAAGTTTCTTGGGGAAGTGGAACACCAACAGCATCAATAGCAGCACCACCAATAAGCGCTTCTTTATACGAAAAGCAATACCCAAATTTCAAAGCCACAGCGTCAAGTACTTTACGCGCTTCGGCCACAATTTCAGAGCCGATACCATCACCAGGAAGAAGGCAAATATTCTTTTGCATGAAAAATTCCGTTTTTAGGTTTTTAAATTAGGCTGTTAACAGTCTGTTTTTTACATAAGGAATGAGTCCACCAGCGTTCACAAGCTCTGCCATAGATTCGGGCAATGGTGGGCATTGAATAACAGCGCCTGTGGTCACATTGGTAATGGTGCCTGTGTTTGTGTCCACTTGCAATTCGTGTCCGTCTTCGATTTTATCCACTTCATCGCCGATTTCAATGAGCATAAGCCCCATGTTGAAAGAATTACGATAGAAAATACGCGCAAAGCTGTGACCAATAACCACTTGCATTTTAGCACCCAATATGGCCAAGGGTGCGTGTTCACGCGAAGAACCACAACCAAAATTGCGCCCGGCAACAATAATATCGCCGGCCTTTACTCTCTGAACCCAGTCAGCTTCAAGGCCTCCCATGCAATTTTTACCCAAAATTTCAGCATCAGCCGTCACTAAAAAACGTGCCGGAATAATGGCATCTGTATCTATATGTTCGCCCACTTTATGGACATTACCGTGAAATTTCATTTTTATCTCCTGAAATAGTAATACGCTGTTTAAAGGGCATCTGGGCCACTTACCAAACCTGTAACAGCCGAAGCCGCTGCCACAATGGGGCTTGCAAGATATACTTCGGAATCAAGGCTGCCCATGCGGCCTTTGAAGTTGCGGTTAGTGGTGGCAACAGCTCTTTCGCCATCGCCCAAAATTCCCATATAACCGCCAAGGCATGGTCCGCAAGTGGGGGGACTGATAACACAGCCGGCATCCATAAATATTTCAAAAAGCCCTTCTTGCATGGCTTGCTTCCAAACTCTTGGAGTTGCAGGAATAACTATACAACGTAAGCCTTTAGCAATCTTACGACCCTTTAAGATAAGAGCAGCGTCGCGCATATCGCTTATGCGACCATTAGTACAAGAGCCAATGACTACTTGCCCAATGGGTATATCTTTTACTTCAGAAACAGGCTTCACATTATCAGGAATGTGTGGACAAGACACCACAGGCTCAAGACCTGTTACGTCAATATGTACGCGGCTTTCATAAATAGCACCGGCATCTGCAGCCAATTTTTCTTGATTAGGACGATTATGAGCATTGCCATAAGCAATGGTTTTATCATCCACCGCAAAAAGTCCCACTTTACCACCGGCCTCAACGGCCATATTGGCCATGGTTAAGCGGCCTTCAATGTCAAGATTATCAATGACAGAACCGTCAAATTCTAAAGCGCGGTACAAAGCGCCGTCCACGCCTATTTTGCCTATGAGCATGAGAATAAGGTCTTTGGCGCGCATCCATTTAGACATGGTTCCTGTAATGGTAACACCTATGCTTGGCGGCACTTTAAACCATGTTTCGCCAAGAGCCATACCACCGGCCACGTCGGTGGAACCAAAACCGGTGGCAAAAGCGCCCACACCGCCATAGGTGCAAGTATGGCTGTCTGCACCGATAACCACATCACCGGCGCCCACAAGCCCAAGCTCTGGCAAAAGCGCGTGCTCAACGCCGCTTTCGCCGCCTTCATAGTAATGTGTTAAGCCTTGTTCCATGGCAAATTGACGGCTGACAGTCACCTGATTGGCCGATTCAATGTCTTTTTGCGGGGTAAAGTGGTCCATAACAAAAACCACTTTATCTTTGTCAAAAACACGGGTGGCGCCCATTTCTCTGAAAGACTTAACAGCCAAAGGGGCGGTGATATCGTTGGCAAGTACTAAAGAAACTTTACAACGTATAATTTGTCCGGCTTCAGTGATTTCTTGTTCACTGTGTTTTTGCAAAATCTTTTGCGCTAAAGTTAACGACATAATATATTACTCCTTTATTTCTGGAACCCCACTCAACAATCTGATTTGTAAATATGGTATTCCTCTTTATGTAGTTTTTAAAGGCATGGATTGCCGCGCTACCTATCCGTAAAGGCTCACATACGTTCGCCAACGGCTAGGGGCTCGCAATGACTACTAGTATAAGCGTTTTATGAGAAAGCTTGTAGTTTCTCACTCCATATCACAATTATGCGAAGCGTTGCTCTTCATCACCAAGGACAGATAACGATATCAAAAGCTTAAGCTTAATTGTTGTTTTTCTTTGCCATTGCGAAAAAATCGCTGCGCGGCCTTTTATTGGCATTCGCGCTCTTTCTTATCCAATCTATTTAAAGCGTTTACATAGGCGCGGGCACTGGCCACGGCAATATCTGGATGTGCTCCACGTCCCACGGCGCAAATATTATTATCACAAATACGCACAGTCACTTCGCCTTGCGCATCAGTGCCACCGGTGATGGCATTGACCACATATTGCTGTAATTCCGGTTTTCTGTTCACCAGTTGCCCAATAACATTAAAGAGCGCATCTACAGGCCCCACACCAAAACCGGCACCGCTTTGCAATTCTCCGTCAATTTCCATAACCACAGCGGCTGTGGGCGGAATATCTTGGGTAGAAGAGCTATTGATGCTTGCATGTTGCAGACGGAAACGATCTGACATGCGATAAATTTCTTCAAGCACAAGTGCCACCAAGTCTTCATCGTGCACAACTTTCTTCATGTCGGCCAAGTTTTTCACTGCGGTGAATACTTGATTTACTTGCTCTTCGTCTAAATTATAACCAAGGCTTTCCAATTTAGATTTCACTGCATTGCGCCCAGAATGTTTGCCAAGCACCAAGTCACTTTGAGCTCTGCCCACAGATTCAGGGGTCATGATTTCATAGGTTTCACGGTGCTTGAGCATGCCGTCTTGGTGAATGCCCGATTCATGCGCAAAAGCATTGCCGCCCACAATGGCTTTATTGGCAGCAATGGGTTGCCCAATGGTCATGGCCAACATACGGCAAGCGGGGTATAATTGCTCTGTATTTATATTGTGCGTAAATTTATAATAATCTTGGCGCACACGCAAAGCCATAACCACTTCTTCAAGGGCAGCATTACCGGCGCGCTCGCCTATGCCCCCAAGGGTTACTTCGCATTGGCGTGCACCGGCACGCAAAGCTGCAAGGGTATTGGCAGCGGCCACGCCAAGATCGTTATGGCAGTGCACACTAAAAATTGCTTTATCGCTATTAGGTGTGTTTTCTATGACATAGCGTATGAGTTCGGCATATTCTTCTGGTTGGGCATAACCCACAGTGTCAGGTAAATTAATGACCGAAGCGCCGGCATTGATGGCCGCTTCGGTAACGCGGCACAAAAATTCCCAATCCGAGCGCGAGGCATCTTCTGCAGAAAATTCTACATTGGAAGTATAAGAAGCGGCACGCTTAACCCCTTCCACAATCATTTGCAACACAACTTCCGGCTCTTTGCGCAATTTGTGCTTCATATGCAGGGGGGAAGTGGATAAAAATGTGTGGATACGGGGATTTTCAGCTTCTTTGATGGCTTCCCAGCAACGGTCAATATCGCTGGGCAAAGCGCGGCAAAGACCCGCCACTTGCACATTTTTAGTTTGTGCGGCAATGGCATGCACAGCCTCAAAATCCCCTTGGCTTGCGGCAGGAAAACCCGCCTCCATCACATCCACGCCCACAATTTCCAATTGCCGAGCAAGACGCAATTTTTCCGCCAAATTCATGGTGGCACCGGGGGACTGCTCCCCATCGCGTAAGGTGGTATCAAAGAAAAAAATTCTGTCAGACATATAAGCTCCTCTTACATAAAATCAGGTGGTTGTTATTTTCACGGCCACCCCTACGAGGGCTTTGTCTTTTGGAAAGGCCCACCGTATGGGGGGGGCGCAGAGTTTGACCGCGTCGTTATTAATCGCCTTGTAGCGATAGATTGCGTAGTAGTTCGCGATTACGACGAGGAAGTATGATAAAAGTATAAATAAATCCTGCCACAATATATCCCATAGCCACAAGAAAACCCAAAATTCTTGGCTGAGCGGCCACAAGAGCAAAAAGCAATATGACGGTAACCATGGCGCTGAAACGGTGTGTGCGTAAAAAACCATACTCTTTAAAAGAATAATAACGCACACGGCTCACCATCAAAATACCCAGTATCAACATGCAAAAAAGCACAGAACTTGGCACAAGCCAAAGTAAAGATTGGGGAATAAATACAGAAAAAAACACAAGGCTTACAGCGCTACAACCGGCAGCCGGCGTTGGCAAACCTATAAAAAATTTCTTGTTGGTTACAGCGGTGGACACATTGAAGCGCGCCAAGCGCAAAGCCGCACACGCTGTAAAAATAAAACAAATGGCAATGCCCAAGCGACCATAGGTGTGCAAATGCCAATGCCACATGAGCAAAGACGGCGCAACCCCAAAGGCCACAAGGTCGGCCAAAGAATCGTATTGTATACCAAATTCGCTGGCTGTATTGGTAAGGCGTGCCACCTTGCCGTCAAGGCCATCCATAAGGGCGGCAAACAAAATAGCAATGCCAGCAGCTTCAAACTTAGCAGAAGACGCTAAAATAATAGCCAAAAACCCAGAAAAAAGGCTTAAGGTAGTTATCATATTGGGAAGTAAATACACTCCCCTATGGCGTGGATTATTTTGTTCCATATGCTCAACTTAACTTATTTTTTTGCCACAATACTTTGTCCGGCAAACACTTGTTGCCCTACTTGTATGGCCGGAGTATATCCCTCGGGAATATAAAGGTCAACCCGCGAACCAAAACGTATCATACCGTAGCGCTGGCCCCTTTGTAAGGCATCATGCACATCTACACGGCATACTATGCGTCTTGCAATAAGGCCTGCAATCTGCACCATTGTCCAGCTGTCTCCTTGTACATCACGCAAAGCATAGGCGCAACGCTCATTATCTGTAGCGGCCTTATCAAAAGAGGCATTGAAATATTTTCCGGCAAAATAGCGTATATCTTCTACTTTGGCATCCACGGGGCTGCGGTTCACATGCACACTAAACACATTCATAAAAATGCAAATACATGTGCGATCTTCACCAGTTATGGGGTCAGGGCGCTTGTCAATACGTATGACTTTCCCGTCAGCAGGGCTTACCGCAACATTGCTATCTTGCGGAATTACGCGTTCAGGATCGCGAAAGAAATGGCAAGAAAACCAAGTAAGCAGTACAAAAACAAAGCTAATAAGGCAAAGATCCATAAGGGCAAAACTTATGGCTGTAAAAGCGCAAAGTCCTATGCAGGGCCAACCTTCGGCAGTGATTCCAAGTGATGCAGGGCGCATATATATTTCCTTTTTATAAGTTTCTACTATTTTCAGCTCAATAAAATATTGCACAATGGACTATACAAGCTCTTATTCAAAATCGAATAACCGAAGCCCCACATAAAGGCAAGCAAGAAATATAAAGATATTTCTCAGAGTGTTGACAAGGCCTTGGGGGGGGGGGCCGGGGGGTGTG
>CAYJGS010000127.1:0-6496 GCA_964369505.1 uncultured Desulfovibrionaceae bacterium
GGCATATGGATGACTTGTTCACCAAGAAGAGCATTTGGGTCTTTGGTGGTGACGGTTGGGCCTATGATATTGGTTATGGTGGTCTTGACCACGTGTTGGCTTCCGGCGAAGACATTAATATTCTGGTTATGGATACCGAAGTATACTCCAATACCGGTGGTCAAGCTTCCAAGGCTACTCCTTTGGGCTCCATTGCAAAGTTTGCCGCTGCCGGTAAGCGCATTGGCAAAAAAGACCTTGGCGCCATGGCCATGAGCTATGGCTATGTGTATGTGGCTTCTATTTCTATGGGAGCTGATAAGCAACAAGTTATCAAAGCTTTCCGCGAGGCAGAAGCCTATAAGGGACCATCGCTCATCATTGCTTACGCCCCTTGTATCAATCAGGGCTTACGCAAAGGCATGGGCAAATCTATGGAAGAAGGCAAGCTTGCTGTAACCACAGGTTATTGGCCATTATACCGCTATAACCCTGAATTAGCTGAAGAAGGAAAAAATCCATTTGTGTTGGAATCTAAAGCACCCAATGGACAAATTCAAGAATTCCTTATGAGTGAAACACGCTTTGCTTCCCTTGATAAAATCGCGCCTGAAGATTCTCCTAAACTTAAGGCCGAACTGGAAAGGCAATACATGAACCGCTATAAGCACTATAAGCTTTTAGCTGGTTTGCCAGGCCTTGGCGAAATAGCAGACGACGAAGAAAAAACTAAGTAAAAACCGCATGAATATGGGGGAGGATATTCCTCCCCCATTTTTCACTATCCTTATGGAATTTTTTCACAATTAGCGCGGAGACATCATGTATAAAAGCCTTTATATTACAGCCATAGAATCTCGTTCGGGAAAGTCCGCCATAGTTCTTGGCATGATGCAACTTTTGACCAGAAACATGGGCAAGGTGGCCTTTTTTCGCCCCATCATTAATGAGCCGGTACTTGATGATAAAGACCATGACATAAACCTCATGCTTTCTCATTTTAAGCTTAAACAATCCTATACCGACACATTTGCCTATACTTTAGACGAAGCAAGGCAATTTATAAACAATGGGCAACGCAATCTGCTTATTTCTAATATTTTGCAAAAATTTCATTCCGTTGCAGATACGCATGATTTTGTCCTTTGCGAAGGCACCGATTTTATCGGCAAGGATGCCGCCTTTGAACTTGAGCTCAACGCCGACATTGCAGCCAACCTTGGCTCAACCATGATTATTGTGGCCAATGGCTATAATAAAATTCTGGACGAAATCATAGAAAGCACACAAATTGTGGTGGATTTGTTAGAAGAAAAAAATGTGGACATTCTGTCGCTCATTTTCAACCGTATCGATTTGTCCGTATCTGAAAAAGACGAATTGCGCACCGCCATTACTTGCAAAAATACAGAAAAACAGCCTCTTATTTTTACCATGCCCGATGAACCAACCCTTGGTAAGCCTACCATGGGAGATGTGGCAAAATGGCTTAATGCCAAAGTACTTTATGGCGAAAATCGCATGGATACTTTGGTGGGTGACTACCTCATAGCAGCCATGCAAGTGCATAATTTTCTTGACTATGTAAACCAAGACAATCTTATTATTACCCCAGGTGATCGCATAGATATTGTGCTTGCCTCGCTTGTTTCGCGCGTTTCTTCTGCTTATCATGATATTTCCGGTGTACTGCTCACTGGCGGCATACCTGTGCCCTCCAATGTGCATCAATTATTGGAAGGCTGGGCAGGTGTGCCTGTGCCCATTTTGCTTACAGCTGATCACACCTATAAAACTGTGCAAGTGCTTTCGCAGCTTCATGGGCGAATTGAACCTGATAACATGCAAAAAATAAATACAGCTCTTGGTGTTTTTGAGCATAATATCAATTCTAAAGAATTAGCAAAACGCCTTGTTACCGACAAGCCCACACGCGTAACACCCATGATGTTTGAATTTGATCTCATTGAAAGAGCAAGAGCCAAAAAAATGCGTATTGTTTTGGCCGAAGGCCAAGAAGAACGCATTCTGCTTGCCACTGATATATTACTGCGCCGCGGTGTTGCAGAAATTATTTTGCTTGGCAATGCCGACCGCATAGGTACGCGCATATCAGCCCTTGGGCTTGACCTGCACGAAGCACGTATTATTCAACCCGACCTTTCCCCCGATTTTAATGACTATGTAGAAACCTATTATGAATTACGCAAAGCCAAAGGTATTACCTTAGAACAAGCGCGCGACCGCATGATGGACTGCACCTATTTTGCCACCATGATGGTGCACAAAAACCACGCAGACGGCATGGTTTCCGGAGCTGTAAACACAACAGCCCATACCATCAGGCCGGCTTTTGAATTTATTAAAACAAAGCCTGACTGTTCTATTGTTTCTTCGGTATTTCTTATGTGCTTAAAAGATCGTGTATTGGCTTTTGGCGATTGTGCGGTAAACCCCAACCCCACAGCCCAGCAACTTTCTGAAATAGCCTTGGCCTCTGCCCACACAGCCAGTGTTTTTGGCATTGAACCACGCGTGGCCATGCTTTCTTATTCTACGGGCACATCCGGCAAAGGGGCTGATGTGGATATTGTGGCCGAAGCCACAGCCCTTGCCAAAGAAAAGGCACCAGACCTTTTACTGGAAGGCCCCATCCAATACGATGCCGCCATTGATCCGGAAGTGGCCCGTACCAAATTGCCCCAAAGCCAAGTGGCAGGCAGAGCTACAGTATTCATATTCCCTGACTTAAATACAGGAAATAATACCTATAAAGCTGTACAACGTGCTGCTGATGCTGTGGCCATCGGCCCTGTTCTTCAAGGATTAAATAAACCTGTAAATGATTTATCACGCGGCTGTACCGTGCCTGATATTGTCAACACCGTAGCCATCACCGCTATTCAGGCTGCGGCGGAAAAAAACAACTCTTAAACCACAGGATTTTGTGTCATGAAAGTTTTGGTTATTAATGCCGGTTCTTCTTCTTGCAAATATCAACTCATTGAAATGAATGATAAGTCTGTTATGTGCTCCGGCATGGTAGAGCGCATTGGCTTTGAAAAAGGCAAGCTTGTCCACAAGCTTTTTCCTGATAGCGAAAAAGAAGAAAAAATACTCATTGAAGAAGCATTTCCCACTCATGTAGAAGCCATGGAAAAAATTATTTCCACGCTCACCCATGCAGAAAAGGGTGTTATTAAAGACAAAAATGAAATTGGCGCCATAGGACACAGAGTAGTACACGGTGGTGAAGATATATCTGCTCCGGTACGCATTGACGAAAATATCAAAGATATCATTCGTAAGTATGCCCCCTTAAGCCCTTTGCATAACCCTGCTAACCTTACCGGCATCGAAGTGGCCGAAAAGTTGCTTCCCGGCATACCCAATGTGGGCGTGTTTGACACAGAGTTTGGCTCTAGCATGACGCCTCAAGCCTATGTGTATCCCTTGCCTTATGAATTGTATGAAAATCTTAATGTGCGCCGCTATGGTTTTCACGGTACTTCGCATAAATATATTGCCAAAAAAACTGCAGAATATCTTGGTAAACCCCAAGCTGAGCTCAATTCCATTACCATGCACCTTGGCAATGGTTCATCCATGACTGCCGTGAAAAATGGCCGCTGTATCGACACTTCCATGGGATTAACCCCCCTAGAAGGCCTTATGATGGGAACCCGCTCCGGAACCATCGACCCAGCCATTGTGCTTTTTGTTATGGAGAAGATGGGTGTATCTATTCAAGAAATGGACAGCATTCTTAATAAAAAATCGGGATTACTTGGTATTTGCGGTTTAAGCGACATGCGCGACTTGCACGATGCACGCCAAAAAGGCGATGCCAAAGCGCAACTGGCTTTTGAAATACTCACTCGTAGCATTAAAAAAATGCTCGGCTCTTATTTCTTTTTGCTGGGACGTGTAGATTCTATAGTCTTTACCGCAGGCATTGGCGAAAATGATGAATTTGTGCGTGCTGCTGTTTGTGAAGGATTAGAAGAATTTGGCATTATACTTGACCAGGCTGAAAATGACATCCGCCGCGGCCATGCTCGCACCATAAGCCGCGATAATTCAAAAATCCCTGTGCTCATCATCCCCACCAACGAAGAGTTGCAAATTGCTGAGGCTACGTTGGAAGTGATACAATAGTCGTACTTTTTCCCATGTTAAAGGGGATATGAAACTTTTATCCGAGAAAGTTTCATATCCCCCTCTTCTTTATAACATCTTAAGTTGACATCATTACATCAACTTAAGCAAAGACACACTTATAGCAATTTAGCTTTTTGCAGCTTTTTCTGTTTGCATATGCACTTGGCCTTGCAAAATGCCACCTTCTTCCATAATAAGAGCCGGAGTGTGCACAGTGCCTTCGACCACACCACCCTTATGCACAACAATGCGGCGCGTGGCCTTGGCTTCACCTTCAAAACGCCCGGTAAGCAAAAGCTCGCCCACTTGCACTTCGCCCTTAATAACGGCATCTTTGCCCACTATAAGCGAACCTTCGCTGGTAATATGTCCTGTGAATACACCGTCTATACGCACAGAACCTTGGAAATTGAGCTTACCTTCATACACTGTACCTGCGCCTAAAAAAGCATTTATTTCGTCTCGTGCCACAATAAAATCCTTTTTAATAAATTATAAGGTGCTATTAAGAGCTCATAATACGTGTGCTCTCAAAGCGCTGACAAAGTCTTCTGGAGAAAGAACTTTTTTGAAAAAAAGTTCTCTCCCCAGACCCCTCTCTCAAAAAACTTTAACGGCGGCAGTATATTATGCTTTAACTACAAATCTTGCCGCATCTAGGATTTTAAAAAACTACTTTTAATATGCCTGTTTTAAAAATTCTAGTTCCGTATTTTACATTTTTTGGGAACTTACATGCTTAAAGCATGGGCGTCAAACAAAGTTTTATGCCCCGTCGCTTTCAAGGCTATATATCTTAAAACCATAATCTATAGAGGCTGCTGTTTCGCTTTGAATTTTTTTGGCAGAACGCTTAATGCGTTCAATACCAATATCACAAATACTGGCATAACCTGCTTTAAAAGCCTCTGTGTGTGGCTTGCAAGGTGCATCTTGCTGTACTAAAATATAGGTGCGCTTGCCATTATGCGCAGCGTTCAAAGCCATGACAGCTTCGGCCGTAGAACTTGAACCCGCAAAAAAATCTAATATTATACCTTGAGAATCATCCGCAAAAGAGATTAAATATTGCAGAAGACTTACCGGCTTAGGATACGGAAAAACACTTATATTTCCAAAAAGTTCTTTGAGTTTTTTGCCGGCACTTTCCGCAGTTTCCACAAAAACTTTGTGGTCTATAACATTGGGGGGCACTTCGGGAGCATAGGCCTTCTTTTCATAAGATGGTGAAAATGCAATTGTTTTTATACATATCTTTGTGCCTTCAGCCATTTCTCTATGCAATTTTTCTTGCCGCCACTTAAACTTACCGCGTAAAAGCACATGTTTAACAAAATACCCTTTTTTTACTTGTGTATCTTCTAACAGCTCAATATCATAGTTTTTTGTACCATAGATGCCTTTTTTGTATATGCCATCATCAAGGCCCGTGCTCACCACATGCGGTGGAAAGGTCAATACAGATACGGCATTGGCCTGATTCATAAGCCCATTATTACTGCTACTTTTTTTCTTAATGCCCGCATAACGCACAGTATTTTTTTGTTTTTCATAACAAAGGATATATTCCACATTTCTTTTTATTTTATGTGAAAGATTAGAAGGTGTTGCAGATTTAAACCAATTCCACTGCCCCACAAAATTTTCTTCTCCAAAAATGGCGTCGCACAGTAATTTTAAATGGGCCAATTCGTGTTCATCAATGGAAATAAATATATTCCCCTTGGGATGCAGTAACGATCTAGCTAAAACCAAACGCGGCCACATAAAGGCAAGCCAAGCAGAATGCGAAAGATGCAAAGGCGAAGTATTGTCTAGTATATTTTGCGCCGCATTTTCGCAAAATCCCATATGTATAAGGTCTTCTTTGCTATAGCCAAAGGTATCGGCATAGGCAAAATCTTGAGAGCCGGTATTATAAGGCGGGTCAATATAAATACAGTGTATTTTTTCTTTATGCGTTTTTTGCAAATGGCGCAAAGCCTCTAAGTTATCACCCTTTATATATATATTTTTACTAATTATATTTTCTGACAGTGCATTATGCGCCTTTTCGGGCACAAGGCGCGTTTGCACATCAAGGCTTGCTTCATGTTGCGCATAGTGCTTCCCCAAAAAATTTAAAGAATATTCTTCGCTCAAAGCGCTGATTGATGCAGCGCCTGTTTTTTTTACTATACCCGTCATGCAACACTCTTAGTGGGTCAACTCTTAAACATAAAGCGGCGCATGGACACATTAAGCACTATGCCAATTAAAAGGCAATTCACAAGCATGGAACTACCCCCATAACTCATAAAAGGCAAAGGAATGCCCACCACAGGCATAAGCCCAATAACCATGCCCATATTAATGA
>CAYJGS010000128.1:0-6452 GCA_964369505.1 uncultured Desulfovibrionaceae bacterium
CGCGTTCAAAATAAGGATTCACTTCCACAAGTTTTTCGCCTTCAAGAATATTGCGCGTGAAGCACAAGGCAAAAAGCGGTTCCACTCCGGAAGAACAACCGGCAATAATGGATAAAGTGCCCGTGGGGGCAATGGTTGTTACTGTGGCATTGCGGTAAGGGCCTTGTTGCTTTTGTGCAAATGCAGATGTGGCATAGGCAGGAAAAGGCCCTCTTTCTTTGGCCAATTGCATGGAAGCCTTGTGCCCTTCTTCGTTAACAAAACCCATAACTTTTTCGCCAAGAGCAAGGCCTTCTTCGGAATCATAGGCTATACCAAGTTGGAAAAGCATATCGGCAAAGCCCATAACGCCAAGACCGATCTTGCGATTTTGCAATACTTTTTCTGTAATGCGCTCAAGAGGAAAACGAGATGCGTCAATAACATTGTCTAAAAAGCGCACCGAAAGATGGATAACGCGCGATAATTCCTTCCAATCAATGCGCTGTTCAATGCTGGTGGCATTGGCTTGGGCCACGTGCACAAATTGCGCAAGGTTAATGGAGCCCAAGTTACAAGCTTCATAAGGCAAAAGGGGCTGCTCACCACAAGGGTTGGTAGATTCGATTTCGCCTTGGTCTGGGGTGGGGTTATCACGATTGATGCGGTCAAGGAAAACAATGCCGGGATCGCCCGATTCCCAAGCCTTTCTAACCAAAAGGTCAAAGACTTCACGCGCATTTAGGCGACTGTGCTCTGCGCCGGTATGCGGCATAATAAGAGAATATTCTTCGTCTTTTTCTACAGCTTCCATAAAGGTTTCTGTAAGTCCCACAGAAAGGTTAAAGTTGTTGAATTCGCCTTCTTTTTCTTTGGCGCTGATAAATTCTAAAATATCGGGATGGTCAATGCGCAAAATACCCATATTGGCGCCGCGGCGTGTGCCACCTTGCTTTATTTGCTCTGTAGCTGTGTTAAAAATACGCAAAAAAGACACAGGCCCAGAAGCAACACCGCCTGTGGAACCCACGCGGCTTTGCTGCGGACGTAAGCGTGTGAAAGAAAAGCCTGTGCCGCCGCCGGATTTATGGATCATGGCCGCGTATTTTACAGCGTCAAAAATTTCTTCTATGGAGTCACCCACGGGCAAAACAAAACAAGCCGATAATTGCCCCAAATCGGTGCCCGCATTCATAAGAGTTGGAGAATTTGGCAAGAACTTCCAATTTGTCATCATATCATAAAAGTCCAACGCCAAATCCTTGGCTTCCACAGTAGAGTCGGCATATTTTGCTTCTTCTTCGGCAATAAACGAAGCTACACGCCAAAAAAGATCCCGTGCATCTTCTGTTTCGCCTGTTTCAAGGTTCATATGATAATAACGTTTTTTTAAGACAATTTCAGTATTGGCACTGATGGACGGATACGGTAATTTTTTGGGCATGCTGATCATAGTGGCGCCTTATTCTTGGTTTAAAATTCATGAAATTACATTATATCTACGCAATATTAAATATTTTTTCACCTGCAAATTTGCTAGCACTAACCCTAAAAAAGCAAGCACAGCAAAATACAATTTAAGCAAAAACACCCCCACAAAGCAAGATGCTACAGCAAAAAAATACCGCGCCTTGCTCCAAGAGGGCTTTATCCAAGCATTTTTCAGAAAAGATTTTTTTGAAAGCGCAGAATGCTTATGACATGAATTAGAAAAAAAAAAGGGGAAGGCGCAGCCTTCCCCCTTTATTTCAAAGCTTTAAAAAATTATTCGTAAGGATTGTGTTCGATATGATCAGGCACAATAACCATCTTTAAGAGTAGTGGCTTTAAGAAGGTCCAACGCAAGTTGTGTTCTTCAAATTCTTCCACCATATCACGCACAGCATCCCAGCAGTTATGGCAAGGGCAGATAACAAGGTTTGCACCTGTTGCCTTAATTTGGGCAAGCTTTGGTGTAAGGGCTTTGTTACGTTGTTTGCGGTATAAGCCAACACCGTTAAAACCGCCACCGCCGCCGCAGCAGAAGTTGTGGTCTTTAGGATCGCTCATTTCGCGGAACATGCCAGGCTCTACAATATAGCTTATGATTTCACGAGTATATTTGCCAAGGCCGTGGTTACGCACATAGTTACAAGAATCTTGTAAGGTTACAAGCTCTTTAATCTTCTTTTCAGGGTTGATTTTAAGCTTGCCATTGCGCAAGGCATAGGCCACCCATTCTACATAGTGCATAAATTGCGTAGGATTGGTGCCGTCTTCACGGCCTGCCCAATAGGGACCTTCGATAACGGTAGCACGGTGCGCATGGCCGCATTCGGTGCCCACAACAACTTTTGGTTTCAAGCGATCTACGGCGTCATATACACGCTTAACGTTTTGGGCGCAGCCTTCCCAGTCGCCGGCAAAAAGGGTTAAGGAAGTATTTTCCCAACCTTCGCTTGGCACGGTCCAGTTTTCACCGGCCAAATGGAAGAGTACGGCAGCTTCGGAAATATCTTCAGGATAGTGCTTAACTTCGCGTGCATTCAAAATGTACATGATATCAGCATTTTCCACGTCAACAGGAATGCCAACACCTGGCCATTCTTCTTGGGCTTCGTCCATCATCCATTCGCAAGTTTCCAGCCAATCTTCTTGAGTTACGTCCATTTGAGCGCCGTATACACGGTGCATGCCGGAACCGATTTTGAGTTCCCATGGCACAAAGCCGTGAGAGAACAAAATGCCGCGCAAATAACTTATCATAACGCCTGTATCTATGCCATGGGGGCAATAAACAGCACAGCGGTTACAACAAGTACATTTGGACCAGGCAACTTCCATACACTTAATCATAAATGCTGCGTCCACTTTTTCAGGATTATTCAGCATTTCACCCAAGGTAGATTGGATTTTATAAGAAGGAATTTGCTCTGCCACCTTGTCGTTGGCGGTGTAGAGGAAACAGCTTTCGGCACACATGCCGCAGTGGGCGCAAATCTCAAGCCAGGTTCTGGTGCGAGATTTACAAGTTTTTGCCAGCTGTTCTTTAAGTGCCTGTGTATCCACAGGCAAAGATTTCATTTCTTCGTAATATTGTGCTCCACCTTTATCACTCAAAAGATGTAAGATACCTTCTTTTGTGGTAATGGGAGTTTTGCTACAAAATGGTGCATTAGACATGAATGGCTCCTTATATGCTTACCAAGGGAAAGCTGGGCCGCGAGTTGCGCCGCCTCTTTTAATGGCAAAGTCCATGCCGATTTGTGCTCGGGACATGAAAAACAATACAATATGCGATAATTTGGTAAAGGGTGCCACGATAAGGAACACTTCACCACTGATGATATGCACATAGGTCCACATAAGGCCTGGTGCATGCACAGCCATAAAGCCGGACACAAAGGGAACCAAGGTCAGGATGAGAACACCCCAATCTTTGCGGCCTGTCAAAGCGCGGGCTTCGGGCACAGCAAGGCGACGGTAAATAAGCACACCAAGGCCCACTATAGATGCCACGGTAAGCACATCTGCAAGACCCATGGGAAGACTTGGCAAGCTAATGCCAAGAGCATTTTCTAAAAGTACGGTATGTCCCACAAGAAAGAGCGGTAACAAAATAGCGCCAATGTGCAAAAGGAAAAACCCAAGCGCCATAAGGGGCTGTTTGCGCCAGCCTTGTGTGCCGCCGGGAATAAGCCAAGCACCAATGGAAGTTAGAGCTCCCGGTAAACCGCGTTGCCATTGCGAATAAGCAACACGCTCAAGGCGCCAATCAAGTCCACGAACATATAACACTATGCGTGCTATCATGCCCACAACAAATACCACTATGGACAGGGTTAAAAGTGGTCCTGTAAGAAAGTTCATCATTATTTATGCCTCCCAGTGGCTTATGTTACTTAGCTTCCGCAGCTTGAGCTGCGGCAATGCTCTCGCTGTGACAGCTACGGCAAGAAGCGAGCAATGGCCCGGTGGCGGCACCTTTGTCAGCCATGGTGGCATGACAGCTCACACAACTTGTATGCACATACGCCACAATTGCATCGGTGCTTTTCTTTTCTTCTGCCATTTTAGCACTGTCCAAGAAAAACTCATCGCTGTGTTCATGGCAAGCGCTACAGTCATCTTCCATAGCGGCAATGTGTTTATCGTGAGAAAAAAATACCGGAGGCATTTTATCTGCCTTCAATTCCGGCAAAAGGAAAGGAATGCGAGCTTCCTCATCTTCTGCGCTTATGGCATTGTCGACCATAACGAATGGAACTATGGCTATACACAAAAGCATCACAGCCATACATCCATATTTGAGTACCCTAGCCTGTTTTTTCATGCCAACTCCTCGATTGGAAAAATTTGTACACCTTGCTTTTTTAGCAAAGCCTACTGCTGGTAGGTCGCACACTTATGAGCATGCGAAGGCCTGTTACCTGATGAGCGAGCCTAAACCACGCTCGGATTTTTACAAATGTCCCCACAAGGCATACTCCATGCAAAAGAGCACACATGCAGACTCCGAAAGCTTGTGCTCAGCACATATATAAACTACCGGAACAAAAGGCAATATGGCAACACTTGCGCCATCTCAGCCCAAAGACAGGCACACTCTAGCAAAATATCACCACAAAAGCACTCTTTTTTTTGAGCATTCCCCAAAAGAAAGCTCTGCACAATTTTTTTCAAATATAAATTAATGGCTAACATTTGAAAAGTTACCTAAACACCACAGCCAAGCGCGCAGAGCGAAAGGCACGAAAATCAATCACTTAGCGGTGAAGCGAAGCTCCACCTATTCTTGATTTTCGGTCGCGCTGACTATGTCAACGCTCCATGAACCTCTACATAATGAATTATGCAGAGGTTTCCAAAACATAAAAATCAAATTGTAACATTACTATGGTTGAATTTTAGTCCGCGCTGCACTATATTGAGCAAAAGACTATCTGTACAATTATTTCACTTTTAGTAGATAATACGCATTTTTTTGTTCGTAAAGGCTTTTATACGCAAAAAATACGCAATGCCATTACTTTATTCTTAAGGAGACGCTCATGGCTACGCATCAAAAAAAAACTGACACCATAGAAGATATAGAAACATTAGCTCTGCAAGAAACTCCGGCTCCCCAATGCCCCATAGCTTTAAACGCTTCTTTACAACCAGACCACGAAGCGCAATGCACCACTCAAGAAATAGAAGAACTCACTTGTCAAAGCCTTTATTTTAATAGAGATATAAATTGGCTTGGATTCAATGCCAAAGTTTTACAAGAAGCCCTTGAACCCAAAACCCCTTTGCTTGAGCAATTAAAATTTTTAAGTATTTTTTATAATAATTTAGATGAATTCTTTATGGTGCGTGTGGCCAACCTTATGCGCCAATACAAAAGCAATGCGGCCAACACCGCCCCAGACAAAATCCCCCCAAGCAGACAATTGGCAGAAATCCGCCGCCAAACTTTGCGCCTTGTTTCCATAGCCCAAGACCATTGGCGCAAAAAACTCATGCGCCAACTCAAAGATCGTGGCGTGCGCATTTTGTCTTACAACGCACTCAATAAAAAACAACAAAAATTTTTAGACCAATATTTTTTGGACGAAATATATCCTGTGCTCACCCCACAGGCCATAGACCCAAGCCATCCTTTACCTATTATAACTAATTTAACACGTAATTTTATTGTGCAATTACGCGATAAGCACGGCATTACCCGCTATGCCAGACTTAAAACACCTAATAATGTACCGCGCTTTTTATTTACACCGCGCACCAAAGATGCCAAAACTTATGCCGCTCTTGGCTTTTCTGCCAATACGCGCGACAATGATATTATTTATTCTGACGATCTTATCGAACAACACTTGCAAAGCCTTTTCCCCGGGCATGAAATCGTAGCTTTTGGCATGTTTCGCATTACCCGTAATACAGATATTGAAATTGAAGAAGACGAAGCCGACGATCTTTTGGACGCCATCCGCGATCTTGTGGACCAACGTCGCTTTGGAGATGTGGTGCGCCTTGAAGTTTCTGAAGAAACACCGGCAGAATTACGTGCTTTTCTTATGGAGCGATTGGAACTTTTACCCTTTCAAGTATACCGCGTAAAAGGCGCTTTGGCTTTTTCGGAAATGATAGAATTGTATGGCTTGCACAGGCCGGGGCTTAAGGATGAAAATTTCACTCCTGCCATGCCCCCTGTATTTAAAGACGAAAATGACGCCACTATTTTTGAGCATTTAGCCGAAAAGGACATGCTGCTCTATCATCCTTATGACAGCTTTATGCCCGTGCAAGAATTTATCCAACGCGCAAGCCAAGACCCACACGTGGTGGCCATTAAGCAAACCTTATATAGAGCGGGATCTTCTTCGCCCATTGTGGACGCGCTCATTGACGCAAGGCGCCTTGGCAAACAAGTAACGGCTGTAGTAGAACTCAAAGCCCGCTTTGACGAAGAACGCAATATCACTTGGGCTGAAGAAATGGAAAAAGCC
>CAYJGS010000129.1:0-6450 GCA_964369505.1 uncultured Desulfovibrionaceae bacterium
TTTTTCTGCGTAAGTGTACTTAAGTACATGCGTACAAGAAAAATGTCATTTGACGCAGTGCGCTACCTTAACCCGCCGGGAGGCTCGAGCGGTAGCGAGCTATTGAGCGAATGAGGCGAGCACGCGTCACTTGCTTACGCGTGCATGTACTCGCCGATTGAGCGGAAAAAAGATAAATTCCCCAAAAACTTATCAAAGTAATGCAAAGGGCCGCAAGGCCGCATAGAGTAGAGAAGACGGACTTCGTATCGTTGCTTTAAAAAAAAGCTGTACTCAGCAAAGGCTTATTCATATTAGCGCGTTTTGGTAGAGGATGGGGGGGCTCCTTCCCCCCATGAATATTAATGACCGGTAATGCCGTACTTTTTAAGCTTATATTGCAATAAACTTTTGGAAATGCCTAATAGCTCAGCGGCTTTTACTTGCACAAAATTCACCCTTACCAAGGCTCTGCGTATGAGTGCCGCTTCGATTTTTTCTAAGGTATCGGCAAGGTCGAGCTGCACGGGCAAAAGGTCTACGGCGCTTTTAAACTGCGCTTCTTCGTCTTTAATTTCAGCCGGCAAGCTTTCCACATCAATAACCGATTGCTGCACAAGCACTGTGCAGCGCTCCACCACATTTTGCAATTGCCTGATATTACCCGGCCATTCATAGCCTATGAGATAGTTCAAAGCTTCGGTGCTGAAAGTTTTGGCAGAGATATCGTTTTCTTTAGCAAAGCTTTCGGAAAAATGCGCCACAAGCAAGGGTATATCTTCGCGTCTTTCACGCAGTGGGGGTAAATGTACTTGCACCACATTTAAGCGATAATATAAATCTTCGCGAAACTGTCCTTTTTCTACATATTGCAAAAGATCTTTATTGGTGGCGGCCACCACGCGGATATCAACTTCAATTTCATCGGTGCCGCCCACACGTTCAAAGCGTTTTTCTTGCAGTACGCGCAAAAGCTTTACTTGCAAATCCGGTGTGAGTTCGCCTATTTCATCAAGAAAAAGTGTGCCGTCATTGGCTTGTTCAAAACGGCCGCGGCGCATGGCGGTGGCTCCTGTAAAAGAGCCTTTTTCATGGCCAAAAAGTTCGCTTTCCAAAACACCTGGATTTAAGGCCATGCAGTTGACCGACACAAAAGGTCCGTCTTTGCGCGGTGACGATACGTGCACAGCCCTTGCCACAAGCTCTTTGCCTGTGCCTGATTCTCCGGTAATGAGTACGGTGGAGCGGCTAGGGGCTGCGCGCTCAACCATATTTAAAACATCACGAATGCCGCGGCTATTGCCTATAATTTGATGTGTGCCATAACGCACTTCCATGGCTTCTTGCAAAATGCGATACTGCCTGTGTGCTGTGGCAAGCTCCACGGCATTGTGCAAAGAAAGTAAGAGTTCATCATTGGCAAAAGGTTTGGTAATATAATCAAAGGCGCCGTATTTCATCACCTCTACTGCACTTTCAATGCTGCCAAAGGCTGTCATAATAAGCACAGGAATATGCGGCCAGCTTTTCTTTACCCTTTCAAGCACATCGCGTCCTGTGAGGCGCGGCATTTTCATGTCTGTTACCACCACATCTACCTCAGATTCATCCAAAAAAGCCAAGGCTGTTTCGGGATCGTTGATGGCAGTAACGGTATAGCCTGCATCCATGAGCAGGGTTTCAAGCACTAATAAATAGTTTTTTTCGTCGTCTATAATAAGAATATGCGCTTTGTCTTGCATAAATTTTTTCCTTAATTATTCAAGGAGATTACCTTGAGTATACGAAGCGTTGTTTTTGTCTGCAGGCTCTGTTTCTTCCAAGCCTGGCGCGCCTTTAAAAGCTTTGAGAATAATATTTACTTGTGCGCCCATATCGGGAACATTGGCTATGCCAATGCTGCCCCCGTGGCTTTCAATAATGCTTTTTACAATGGCAAGGCCAAGGCCTGTGCCGCTTTCTTTTGTAGTAAAAAACGGATCGAACATATTTTCCATGCTGTCATCTTGAAAACCTGGGCCTGTGTCGGTGAAGCTTAAATGCACAGTATCTGCCTTGCGGTGGCCTTCTACTGTTATGATACCAGGACCATCCATGGCTTGTTGGGCATTTACTAAAATATTATATACTGCACGGTACAGCAAATCTTTATCGCCAACAACAAAAAGCTGTGCCGATAAATTTCTTTCCACCGAAACACTGTGTCTGTCAAATTCACCACCCAAAAAAGCCATGGCTTGGTCAAGCACAGCGTCCATATCGACAAGGCCTGCTTGTGGTTGGCGCGGTCTTGCATAGTCCAAAAAATCGTTGATGGTTTGGCTTAAGCGCTTGGATTCATCGTATATGGCACCAAGAATGCGCTTGGACGCTATATCTGTTTGCTCCTTTTGATCATTGCGTTTTTGCAAAAATTCAGCACTGGAACGTATGATACCCAATGGATTACGTATTTCGTGGGCAATACTTGCTATAACCCGCCCCATGCTCACAAATTTTTCTTTGCTGTGCAGCTCATCTTCAAGGGCTTTATTTTTGGCCATGCGTTCGGCAAGCACCCTTTCTGCACGGCGAATGAGCACAAGCAATAGACTAAACAGCACCACAGAAGACAAAAGACACATGCCAACCACCAGCCATTGAAAAGCAATAACCGACGCATAATCCTTGGTTATATCTTGATTAAGTTCTAAAGCACCCATAACTGTACGACGCACTTCGCCTTCTGGGGTACGCACTTCACCCGTTAAAGGATATACAGTGCGCAAAACAAACGTTCCGGGCTCCAAGGGCAAAGAAAAGGGCGCTTGCCATAGGGGAATACTCGAAATAATTTCGCCCTTGGGCAATTGCCCGCGCAAGGCTTCAGTCACGGCTATGGGAGCTACTCCTGTGCGGCCTAAGTCATTATTATCCGTAGAATATCCCACAACTTGCCCATAATCATATATGCGCACTCTTTCCAATTCAAGCCCATGGGTTACAGAGCGTACCACCGTATCGAGCCTTTCGTATTGCACAGTTTGGCGCAAGGCCACACGCCCATAGGCCAAAACAGTCGGCACAGTAAAACGCTGATATATTTGGTGGTTAAGATTTTTTGCCAAAAGGTTGGCAAAATCTTCTTGTTTGATGAGCAAGCTTTCTCGCGCACTGTTGGAAATGAGCACAGAAAGCCCAAGGCTTGTGGTTAGAATCAACACCAAGGACAGCCAAGAAAGGGTTCTCGCATAGCTTAAAGAAAGATCCTTGGGGGCAGCCTTTATTTTTGGGGCATTGGCACTGTCTGTTTTATGTGCGCTCGTCATTTAAAAACCTTGTGTTTCTTTGCTTATGGCTTGATAAGCGCCTAAAGCGGCCTCTTCTTCGGCATAACCCGGCGCTCCAAGGCGCGCATTGGCAAGGCGCTTGCCCAATTCTACCGCAGGTTGATCTAAAGGATTTATACGCATGAGCAGACCTGTAAACACGGTGCAAGCCTCAAGTAAAAGCATAAGTGCCCCTGCGGCATGAGCGTCATTGTTGCACATTTGCAAGTGCACAAGGGGAACTGCATTTTGGCTTAAGGCCATGCGCGTGCCAAGGCCTTCTGCTTCAAGCAATGATCCAAAGGTTTTGCCACGCAGCCATTGCCATGTTTCCGGTAAAGAATCGGGGAAAATGCGTCCTTGGGCGGCATGTTGCTCTGAAAGAAAAAAGCAGGCTTTATCTTTTGGGCCGTCTAAAAACATTTGTTGCACAGAGTGCTGGTCGGTAACGCCAATGGCCGGTAAAGGCATGGTGCCCTTGCCCTCTTTGCCAAGACTTTCGGCCCAAAGTTGGGCAAACCAAGCGCCAAGATGCGCCCAAGACGGAATATAAGAAAAGAAAATAAGCTGTGAATATGCTTTGTCTTCCAAATTTTTGCACCACGAAGCCAAGGCATAAGCAGGATGCAGCAAAAGACTTTGCGGCTCTTTAGCAGCTTGCAAAAGAGGTTTTGCCACAGAAGCAGCTCCGGCAAGCAGGCCTTGCCAATCTATGCCCATAAAAGCGCAAGGCAACATGCCCACAGCGCTCAAAGCCGAATATCTGCCGCCCAAATGGTCCGGCACCTCTAAAGAATCAAAGCCATACAGCTTGGATTCTTCGCGCAAATAGCCTTTTTCCTTATCGGTTATCACCAGCATGTGCTGTGACCACACATTACCAAGCGCATTTTTCAGCCATTGGCAAACCAAGAAATATTGCGCAAGGGTTTCAATGGTGCCGCCGGATTTGCTAATACACACTACCACGGTTTTCTCCGGCGGAAGCTTGCTCAGTAAGGCTTCAAAATTTTCGGGGCACACATTGTCTGCCACCCAAAGCCAAGGGCCTGTGTGGCATGGACCATCTTGCCCGGGCGCAAAGGCTTTTTGCAATGCCCGCGCGCCCAAGGCAGAACCGCCAATGCCAAGCACCAGCATATGTTCAAAAGATTGCAATTTTGGCAAAAGATTGAGTATGTCTTTTTCTAAATCTTGGGCATAGGGCATGGACACAAAAGGCAAGCGCCCTGCGTCCACTTCTGTGCAAAAATGCTCAGATATGCGCTTGGCCTCGGCCAAAGCCTTGGCATCGTTATTGTCTATATGAGATTTTGGACTATCTTGCATGCGACCTGAGTAGGCATAGGCCCATTCAAGAGTATTTTTATGAGCAAGAGACATGGTAACCTCTATGTTTTATAAGGTTTATTATAACAAAGAAAGCTTTTTAGGCGCAAAAAATCTTTGGCGCACTTTTTTATACGTTTCTGGATACACGCCAAAGCGCAAAGACCAAAAGGCGCATTGTTCTTTGGCATTACACGCGCGAACCTCTGCCCTTTGCCCAGCACAAAGAAGGCAATGCACGCGGATACAGCGCAAGGCTGCGCGTTTTTTTTGCGCCGCGTCAAGAGATCTTAAGTCTTCTCTGTCGCCAAAGCGCCAAGTCCAAAGGGCGCAAGAAGCATCCACACAAGCGCGCACTTCGGCAGCAGATCCCCCTTGGCATTCCAAGCAAAAACGGCGTATGGAACGCAATACTTGTGGTCGCGCCAATTTATGCTCCTTGCCCACAGCACTTTTTATATTTTTTGCCCGAGGCGCAAGGGCAAGGTTCATTGCGGCCTACTTTGGGTAAGGGCCTTCTGTAGCCGTCTTGGCGATGCGCAATGCCTTCCATATAATACAAAACGCCATCTTCTTCGCTAAAATAGCTGGTTTCTGCCATTTCGTACAAGGAATCGTTATATTCATACAACACCTTAAAAGAAACGGTGGGAAAAGGAGCTACTCCTTCGCTGGCAGGTGCCAAGCCGCATTCTAAAATTTCTAGGCCTTGCCAAGTTACACCGGCAGTGTTTTCGGCAATGCCTTCAGCGGTTAAATCATCCCTAAAGTCGGGATGTGTTGTTTGCACCAAGTAGGGGTAGTTTTGAGTGCAAAAAGCCGAAAAACGGGCGCGCACCAAGGCTTCGGCCGAAGGCACCAAGGCACCGTCATGGTAGGGCTTGCAGCATGCGGCATATTCCTTGTCGGAATTACAATAACATAAAGGTTGGGACATATTTTTTTCCTATAAAATAATTGTGCTTGTATGGTAGAAAAAAGATGTGAGAAGGGAAAGCTTTTTCTTTCTGTTTTTGCGCTTTTCTTATGGTGCAAAGGTTGCGCTTTTGCTTATATGCTATGCCCGCTGCTTTGTGTTCTTTGTGCTTTCATGCGGCCTTGTGGCCCTTTGCATTACTTTGATGAGGAGCTACTCACAGTGGGCAAGAGATATACAGCCTTCGCTAGATAGTGTCGTCAAATGCGCCTTTTTACATATCTCTGCGTCAGATTTCGCTTATTTTTTCGGTCAAGTATGAGAAGAATACACTCCCTCAAAATAAGTTCATCTTCCTTCCTACCCGAAGGGCGCCGAAGGCGTAGCCGTTAGGTGAGAAAAGCGAACCTTACGGATATAGAGAGCAACGCGATATACGCAAAAATTCGCTATTTGACGACACTATCTAACTGCTTCCTTAAAGCGTCGCAGACTCGAGTAGCAAGCGAGCTTGAGCGAAGTAGGCGGGCAACTGGAACTTGCTTCCAGTTGCATCTCATCCGCCGCCCTGAGCGGACACTGAGTACAGTTTTTTTTTAAGAGAAGGCTTAAAATTAAACATAACTCATAAAACGGTACAATTTTTTTTACAGCACATATAACATTCTAAATAATTTCTAGAGTTTTTTTGCTTAAATATGAGTGCATTATAGCTTTTTATTTTTTTACTCATTATGGCACAGAGATTGCTATATACTTATTACCTTCCTTCCTTTTACATAAACCTCCTCAAGTAAGCGGCCTGTGTGCAACAGGCCGCTTCATTTTTTTGAATAAGCTTTCATATAGATGAAATCATAGTGCAAAAAAAGCTCCCTTGCTTTCACAAAGGGATTCTGCCTGATACAAATCCCACTT
>CAYJGS010000130.1:0-6372 GCA_964369505.1 uncultured Desulfovibrionaceae bacterium
TTAATGTGTTAATTCTTGAGTAGATATATTGTCAGGCATTTTTTTGCCCAAAAGCAAAAATGCTACGAATAAAAGAATACCACCTGCAATGGCAAGCCATGTAGAAAGAGTTAAATCAAGGCCAAAACCCACGTTACTGCTGCATAAGAATGTGATACAAACAATAGTCATGAACGTAGCGGGCAGGCTTGCCACCCAATGGAAACGATCACGGCGAATAAGGTATACGGCAATGGCCCAAAGAGTTACGCAGGCCATGGTTTGGTTGGCCCAGCCAAAATAGCGCCAAATGAGGCTAAAATCTATGAGGGTTAAAGCTATGCCGCCGGCAAACAGAGGCAGAGCCACAAGAAGTCGGTTTACAATGGGTTTCTGATCCATACCAAATATTTCTGCTACCATGAGCCTTGCACCGCGAAAAGCTGTGTCGCCTGTGGAAATAGGCAGTACGATAACTCCTAAAATAGCCATTATGCCGCCAATGGGACCAAGCAGAGCTACAGAAATTTCTTTAACCACAAGGGTGGCTGTGCCATTGTTGATAACTTCTTGTAATGATTGTGGGCTATCATAAAAAGAAAGCCCAAGTGTCACCCAAATGAGTGCCAATATGCCTTCGGCAATCATAGCACCGTAAAACATGGGGCGACCACTTTTTTCATCTTTAATGCAGCGTGCCATCATGGGTGATTGAGTGGCGTGGAATCCGCTGATGGCGCCACAAGCTATGGTAATGAATATCAAAGGCCAGGCGGAAAGACCGGAAGGATTTGTGTTTATGGTAACATCGGCATTAGGAAGCAAGGTATAACCATTAAAGAGTAACGAACCAAGCAGGCCAAAGGCCATGATGAGCAAAAGTAAAGCAAAAAATGGATAAATGCGCCCAATAATTACATTAACTGGTAAGATAGTGGCTAAAAAATAGTAGCTGAAGATTACGCAGCTCCAAAAAAGTGGGTTTAAAGAAGTCATGTTGGCAAGTAAGGCCGCAGGGCCGAGCACAAAAACAGCGCCCACCAGAACCAAAAAGCCAATGGCAAAAATTTGCATAATAAATTGCACATGGGAACCAAGGTTACGGCCTATGATTTCATGGTACGAAGCCCCACCATAGCGCAAACTGATCATGCCAGCACAATAGTCGTGCACAGCACCGGCAAAAATGCAACCAAATACTACCCATAATAGAGCCATAGGGCCATAAATAGCACCCATAATGGGGCCAATTACTGGTCCTAGGCCTGCAATATTTAAAAGTTGAATAAAAAATATTTTTTTATTTGGCAGAGGAAAATAATCCACATTGTCTGCCTTGGTTTGCACAGGAGTTAAGCGCAAATTATCTGCTCTAAATATTTTTTCTACAAAAGAGCCGTATATAAAATAGCCTACTAAAAGCAAGGAAACACTGCCCCAAAATAATAATGCGCCAGACATAAACCATATCCTCTATAGTGTTTATTTATTAAAGTTATTTTTGTAAAAAAATGCGTTTTCTGTGCCTAAGAGTAAGTTCTTGGACAATGAGCTTTTCGTATTCAAAGGCCAGTTCAAGTTCTGTGCCCCATTCTTCGCGCATAATTCTTTCCAATTCTTGTGTTTCTGCCCAAATATCCATCAATTCATCATCAGACAGTGACTTAATACGCAAAGCGAAGGGTATATCTTCGGTAAAAAATGTTCGTGTAGCCATAACTACCTCAAAAATGCAGGGGATAAACGCTTCCGTCGGTGAATATTTGAGCCGTTTTTTCCAAATGCAAATGCGTTAAACTGTCTTGCCCTAGCACCGCAAGGACAAAGGATACGGGAGAAAGATAGGCTTTTTCCCAATCTGTGGTAAAGAGCACATTGCCCGAAGTATCACAAATTTCTATATGTGTCATAAGAGAGCGTATGTCTAATGTACGCGGGCCTTTTTTTGTTTCTTTGGTCCAAGGATAGTTTGCTGTTACAGCAAAATCTTTCCATTTTTGGACAAAATCTGCCTTTTCTTCCAGGGAGTTGCCCGTATAGGTAAGGGAGAATTTTTCAGTGAGCGCAAGGGCTGTGCGCTGCCCTTTGACTACAGGATTCACTGAGTTTATATGCATGCCCTTGGGCATGGTATGACTAAGTCTTTTAGCAACCTCATCTGCCTGTAATGGTTCACGTAATGTAATGGCAAACCATTCGGCCTTGCTGGCTACCCCCACGGGCAGAGCGCGTCCGAAAGAAAGCAAGGGCAAGGGGTGAAAGCCTTGTGAAAAAGTCTTGGGTATATCTGCTTTGCGTAAAGCACGCTCAAGCACTGCTTGCAATTCCAGCTGGCTTAAAAATGCAGAACCTTCTTCGCGACTGTGCCAAATGCGGTATTCTACAGCCTTATGCGCAAGCATGGGTAATATACCTTTGGGCTTATTTTTGCCACTTTGGCGCTCTGGTAAAATGAGCTTGCCTTCGGCATCAAGCTTTGGCGTATGCGGTTCTTGGTCACGTTTTGCCAAATTGAGCATATTTTTGATGGTTTCATTGGCCATTTTAGGCAAAAGCGAAGCGGCGGCCTTTGTGTCACAAACACCACATTGACGGCAAGCATTATAGCGGCAATCGTCGGTGGTTTTTTCTTGCAGGGCGCGCTCACGTTCTTTGAGCAAATACGCTTTGCTTACGCCACATTCAAGGTGATCCCAAGGAAGTGGAGCGTCAATATTTCTTGTTCCTATATAATTTTCTGGGGATAAGCCGCATTCTTGCATGGCTTCTTGCCAAGGTTCAAGGCTAAAGCCTTCTACCCAAGAAGCAAAAATACCGCCTTTTGCATAAGCTTTTTCTACAACACAAGCCATGCGCCTGTCTGCGCGTGATAATATGCCTTCAAGATGACTCATGCTTGGTTCATGCCAGCGCATTTTTAAGCATTTTTGCACCTTAAAAGCTTCGCGCAGATACTGAATTCGATTGTGAATTTCATCAAGGGACAATTGCGCTTCCCATTGAAAAGGAGTGAAAGGCTTTGGCACAAAAGGTGAAATGGCGGCTGTGACCTGCAAACGAGGCGCTCCGCGTCCGCCGGCATCGCGCACTTTTTTGCAAAGTTCTACAATGGCGTCAAGGTCGTCATAGTTTTCTGTGGGCAGGCCAATCATAAAGTAGAGTTTTACTTGCTGCCAGCCGTGTTGCATGAGCTTTTGTACATGCACAATAAGATCTTCTTCACTAATGCCTTTATTAATAACATCGCGCAGTCGCTGACTTCCTGCCTCTGGGGCAAGGGTTGCGCCTGTGCGGCGAATACCTGCCATGCGCTCCATAATGCTGTCGTCAATGGAACCCACACGCAAAGAAGGCAAAGACACAGAAATTTGTTCGGCCGCACATCTGTCCATGGTGTTCATAAACAGTGTTTTGAGGGCAGAAAAATCTCCCGTACTTAATGAAAGATAGGAAACTTCATCAAAACCCGTATCTTTTAAACACCTGTTTAAAATGTCTTGTATGGAATCAAGTGAGCGTTCGCGTGCTGGGCGGTATACCATGCCGGCATGGCAAAAACGACAGCCGCGGGTACAGCCTCGAGCAATTTCAAGGGCTAATCTATTGTGTACAGCACCAATGGGCACGGCTTGTTTTACCGGATAAGGCGCTTTATCAATATCTGCCACAATGCGCCTTTTCGCTACGGTATAGTCGTCGTATTGAGGTTTTAAGCTGCCGTCTGGCTGTTCAGTAAAGAGCGAGGGAATATAGAGCCCGGGGATATGGCGGGCATTTTGTAAAAATTCGCTGCGTGTGCATTTTTCTGTACGTGCTTTAACCAACAGCTCGCATAAATCCACAAGGCTTTCTTCCCCTTCGCCAAGCACCATAATATCCACAAAAGGCGCTAAGGGTTCGGCACTTAAGGTTGCGCCACCGCCCACAATAACAATGGGCCAAGCACATAAATCTTCGCCGCGTTCAGTGCTGCGCAAAGGAATATTTGCTAAATCAAGCATATACAAAATATTGGTATAGGCTAGTTCATGCGTTAAAGAAAAACCAATGGCATGCATGTGGCTTAAAGGAGTGTCTGATTCAAGCGTACAGAGGGGGGCATTGTGCGTGCGCAAAATTTCGGCGGTTTCGCGGCAAGGCGCCATGACTCGTTCAGCCCACCATTGTGGGTGATTATTAAGGACGCCGTAGAGAATTTTCTGACCAAGATAGGACATGCCTACTTCATAAGTATCCGGAAAGGCTAAGGCAAATCGTAAAGTGCAATCTGTAAAATTTTTTTGTACGGCTCCTTCTTCTATGCCCAGATAACGACTGGGTCTTGGAAGCAGGGGCAGAAACTTACGCATATAAAATCCTTGTAATGCTATATCTATTAGAATAGATAATCACCATCTAGCAAAAAGAAAGCCTTAAAGCAAGAAAAAGTGCTTAATTATTTTTATATTCAAAAATAGTTTGGGGGAAGAACCTTTTATGGTATGTAAAAGATTTTCCCCCTTAAAGCATGATTTTTTCCAAAAATACTGTAGTTAAGCTATTTAACTATGTTGCCGCCTTGGGGAGCTTGTTGACCTTTGTTGAAGTTCAATTGTCCCATACCGCCAGCTTTCACAATATTTGTGCAAACTTCTAAGTATTTGTTTTGTAATTCTTCGGGCATGGCCTTATAGCGGTAGAGGAAGTTTTTGCCTTCAATAACGCCACCAAAGGTGTTTTCAAAGGGATAACCATAGGGCAAAATAACCATTTGAACGCCGCCTTCTTTTAAAGGAACAGTTTGTAAAGAGGCAGCATCATTGATGCAGTCGGTTTTGTCGTCGTATTTACCAATGGCAACTTCACCGGTAACTAATTTGAACATGCGAATATCGTAAGCCATAAAAAAACTCCTTAAGCGTTGTGCTTTGTTTGTATCGAGGTTTTCTAGACTGTCGTGTGCGCAGTGTCAAGCAGAATATGGGAAAATATGAATGCACCGTGTTTCATAAAGATGAGTGTTTGCTGTTGTTTGATTTTTGTGATAGAAGTGTCTCTTGTTGGAGGATTAAGGTATATGCTTGATTATTCAGGCCTGCAAAAGGCGCTTGGTTACACGTTTATCAATACACAGCTTTTATTTACGGCATTGACGCACAGCTCTTTTGCCAACGAAAGTAAAAATAATATTATACACAACGAAAGACATGAGTTTTTAGGAGATGCGGTACTTGAAGTTTGCGTTTCATGGGAGCTTTTTACACGCTTTCCCAATGCAAGAGAAGGGGATTTGACAAGATTGCGTTCTATGCTTGTAAGCGCTAAAACCTTGGCAGAACTTGCACGCGAGCTGCATATAGACACGTATTTGCGCCTTGGGCGTGGTGAAGAAAGCCAAGGCGGCAGACAGCGCGACACTGTGCTTAGCGATGCTCTTGAAGCTGTGCTTGGAGCTATTTTTGAAGATGGCGGGCACAAAGCAGCAAATCTGGCTGTACGGCATATTTTTGCTGCACGTTGGCCAGAAAGCATAGGCTATAATCCACAAAAGGATTTTAAAACCCAATTGCAGGAAATAATGCAGCGCCTTCATAAAGATAGGCCTGTGTATGTTTTGCAAGGCAGCCATGGGCCAGAGCATGCCAAGTGCTTTGAGGTTCGTTTGGACTTGCCTGACGGGCGTGTATTTAATGCCGCAGGTCCAAGTCTTAAGCGCGCAGAACAAGAAGCGGCACGCATTGCCCTTGAAGCAACGAAAGCTTGATAACTCTTGCAGAATAATGCAAAGCTTAGAAGCTATCTCATAATTGCGCGTTAGCGCATATTGAGGAGCTTCTATCCGCCAAACAGCTGTTTGGCGCAGTGATACAACATAATTCAGCAGCAGCTGAATTGTGAGATGCGTACTAGAGCATATTTGCAAAGCATTGCATTATCTTGGCCTTGTAGCCTTTTTCTTATAGGTCTTTATATATAACTTTGGCTCATATGCTTATGGTTATGTATAAAGACTTTCTTTTCCCATAATGTTTGGGAATCCCATGCGCTTTTTATGGATTCAATGCTTGTGCATATGTAGTGTAAAAAAGCGCATATAGTTTTTTTACCATATAGGCTATTACTTGCAGTAAGAACGGGGCTTGAATGCTTAGTGGTATAAGCTTTCCAAGACCGGCTCGGAGAGTTAACAAGGCTCTCCGAGCCTCCCGTCTTTGGTCTGCCACAGCCTATATATAAGATGGTTAGCCGCCTATGAGCTGCATGGCCATCTTTGGCAGCGAGTTCGCTTGCGATAGCATTGCCACCGCAGATTGGGTGAGGATTTGGTTGCGTACGAATTCCGTCATTTCTGTAGCAACATCCACATCCGAGATTCTGGATTCGGCAGCTTGTAAGTTTTCTGCCTGAATATTT
>CAYJGS010000131.1:0-6363 GCA_964369505.1 uncultured Desulfovibrionaceae bacterium
AAACCTTTTGTTCACAAAAGGTTTTCCCCCAGAAGGCTTTGTCAACACTCTAAGAGTAATATGAAATTGGATATTTTGGGATATTTGTAGGAAATTTTGTAAAACTGCGCGCAGTTCTTTTTCATTAGATTCTTGCAAGGCGCACATGGGCAGGCGCATTTCTGCCTGAATTTTCCCCATAATGGCAAGGGCTGTTTTGACCGGTGCGGGGTTTGTTTCTATAAACATCACACGATTTAAAGGCATGAGCATATAATGTATTTTACGCGCTTTTTCAAGGTCGCCTTGCTTAAAGGCATTGCAAAGTTCGGCCATGGCTTTGGGAGCAATATTACTTGTTACAGAAATAACCCCCACCCCTCCAATGGATAATAGAGGCAACACTGTAAAATCATCGCCAGAAATAGTGCAAAAGCTTTTGGGGCATTCTTCGATAACATCAGATATTTGTGTTAAATTTGCCGTGGCTTCTTTTACGCCAACTATGTTGGGTAATTCTTTGCTTAAGCGCCCCAAAGTAGCGGGTAAAACATTACAACCTGTGCGCGAGGGCACATTATACACAACAAGAGGCAAATCCACTTCTGTGGCAATGGCTTTGTAGTGTTGATAAAGACCTTCTTGAGTGGGTTTGTTATAGTATGGCGTGATGAGCAAGGCACCATCAGCGCCGGCTTCTTTGGCAAATTTTGTAAGCCTTATGGCTTCTGCGGTATTATTTGAACCAGAGCCAGCCAACACCGGCACACGGCCTTTCGCCTGATCAATACAAATTTCAATAACTTTTTCGTGTTCTTCATGGCTTAAAGTGGCCGACTCACCTGTGGTGCCGCATGGCACAAGTCCGTGTATACCTTCGGTGATTTGCCATTCGATGAGTTCACGATAGCTATCTTCATCTACATGCCCATGACGAAAAGGGGTGACCAAAGCTGTAAAGGCGCCGGTAAACTGCATAAAATACTCCGCTAATAGTGTCGTATCGTAAAGTTTTGCACAATGTATTGTGCGAGATTTTTATGACATACGAATGTTAAGAAAGCCACTAGGACTTGAATGGCGTGTGTTACGGCCAATCAAAAGCTATGCCAGCAAAAGAAGTGCCTACTCTCATTACATCAGTAAACCTTCCATTTCCTAGGCAAATTTAGTACAAGGTGTGCGTTCTTTTACAAAAGTAATGAACGCACACCTACTTATTAAGCTTTGTGGCTTAATGCACAAAATTTTCTTACCCCCCAAACAGAGGGCGGAATTATTTATTAAGATATTCTTTGAGTTCTTTGCCAGCGCGAAAGAAAGGAAGGCGTTTGCTCTCAACAGTAACGCTTTCACCCGTCTTTGGGTTACGCCCTGTGTAGCCTTCGTATTCTTTTACCTTAAAACTGCCAAATCCGCGAATTTCAACGCGTTCACCGGCAAGTAAAGAGTCTTTCATGCAATTAACAAATGTGTTAACTACCATGGATGCATCTTCCATGGGTAAGTTGGTTTCTTCCGCCAATGCTTTGATAAGTTCGCTTTTGTTCATACTTTCTCCAAAAAAAATCTGTGTGATAGGTGACAGCCCTTTATATATAACGCTTTTTCAAAAAAGTAAACGTCTTTATGCATTAATATGCAAAACGGATTTCTCTGCTATGGTGTTGAGCATACTTAGGCGTATTTTTTGAATTTTTGTAGCAAGTGCTTGTATATCAACACCTGCAGGGCTACCTTTTGCCCACCCCATAAGCGGTTCTTGGCGCCGCACAGCTTCCATAAGTTGTGGGTCAAAGCGTACAGAGCCAAGCAATACAGGGTCTATACCAAGAAAGCGCTTACAAGCCATATGCAGCCTTTCAAAAGTTTGGCTTTCTTCTTTTTTACTTTCCACTTGATTGACTATGACCATAAAATCTCGCAAGCCGTGGTTGGCATGCAAAACCTTAATGAGTGCATAACTGTCGGTCAATGAGGTGGGTTCTGGTGTTACCACCACAATACGCAAAGCTGCCATGGCTGCAAAAGACTGCACCATATCAGTAATACCCGCTCCTAAGTCCATAAAAACATAATGATAATTTGTAAGTATAGGATTTAGTCGCTTGATAAGCAAAGCCCTTTGGTCTTCGTCAAGCTCTACAAGTTCAGGCACTCCAGAAGCTGCCGGCAGCACAGTCAAGCCGCCGTCTATAGTGTGCAAGACCTCTTCAAGTTTGCTATTGCCAAGCAAGGCGTCTTGGATATTACCTTCGGGAGTAATGCCAAGCAAAACATCCAAGTTGGCTAAGCCCATATCACAATCCATAAGCAAGGTGGGATAGGCCATTTGATGTAGGGCATAAGCAAGGTTTAAAGTAATATTTGTTTTGCCAACGCCGCCTTTGCCGCTCATAATACAGACACTTAGTGTGGTATTAGACATAACTTCCTCTATTAACGTTTTAGCACGATATTAAAATATTGACGTAATTAACTTTTACAACACGCTGCTATTCTCCGCCAAAGAGAAAACGCTTTTCGTGGGATTGTACAAGAGTGCGCCGCGTTTCCATATCTTGAGAGGGTGGCTTATAGCTGCACACTTCTTTTTTTTCCAATATGGCTTCTTGCAAAGCTAAAGCTGCTTGCTCTAACAAAAGGGATGTTTCGCAATCATGGCCTTTAGAAGAGGCAATGCCGGCTCTTAAGCTCAAACCTTTGCTTGTGCAAAGGTGGAGCATATCCTCCACCAAGTTTTGAGCTGTAAAGCTTTTTGCTCCCGGTAAAATGAGCCCTAAATGGTGTTGCCCCACATTGCCAAGCGTGTCGCAAATATTACCGTATTCTTGCACGGCCTTATAAATGATAGGGGCTTCTTCTATAAGTTCGTGATCATCTTTTGCGGCAAAGGCAAAATACACCACCGACAAGGGCGCATTGCCCCGCTTGGCTCTTTGCACTTCTTGCTCAAGCTGTGCCACAAAAGGTGTGGCCAATAAAATTTGGGTTAAGGGGTCTTTGGGATTTTCTGTTTGGGTGCGTAAAATGGAGTTGGCCATGGGGGTAAAATTGTCACCCTGCAGGGTAGTTTCACCACTTTGCATGCACACTTCAAGAGCGCACCAACCGGCTGTGGGGGCTGTGCTACAAAAATTTTCCCAAGCGGCTTTGTCCATATCTGTTACAAGGCGAGCCACCAGATGCAGAGAATTTTCTGCATGCTCTGTAGACGTAGTATGGGCGCTGTCTTTAGCATGCAAGGCAAGGTGCCCTTGCGCTAATTTTAACTCTTCTAAAAGAGCTGTTGCGCACATAAATGTGGGTGAAGGCTTAGCGGTTTTGGTCATGTTGGTATAAAAGATAATCTCGTTGAAATGTGTCTATGCGTCCATTAAGGACGCTGTCCACATCACCCACTTCGGTGTTGGTTCTGTGGTCCTTTACCAATCTATAAGGGTGCAAGGTATATGTGCGGATTTGGCTGCCAAAGGCTATGCTTTCCTTACCCGCATAATGTTCCTTACGCGCTTCGTTTTGTTTACGCAATTCCAAATCATACAAACGGGCCCGTAAAATTTGCAAAGCGGTTTCTTTATTATGATGCTGCGATTTTTCGTTTTGGCATTGGGCCGTAACACCTGTGGGAATGTGGGTAACACGCACAGCACTGCTTGTGGTATTCACGCTTTGCCCGCCAGGGCCGCTGGAGCGAAATGTATCAAAACGCAGGTCACTTTCTTTAATATCAAGCACAATATCTTGCCCTGCATCGGGTATAATATCCACCGAAGCAAAGGATGTGTGGCGCCTGCCAGAAGCGTCATACGGCGATATGCGTATGAGCCTGTGTATACCACGTTCACTTTTTAAAAGCCCAAAAGCATTGGGGCCAGACAGGCGCAAGGTAACGCTTTTTATGCCGGCTTCGTCTCCGGCCAAATAATCCATCTCTTCCACTTGGAATTTTTGTATATTTGCCCAGCGAGTATACATACGCAAAAGCATTTCGGCCCAATCTTGCGATTCTGTTCCTCCGGCTCCGGGATGTATTTCCAATATGGCATTTTGCCTATCTTCTTCGGCTGAAAGTAGCATAAGCATTTCTGTAGATTCAAGCAAGGTGTCAAGCTCTTCAATTTGTGCTGCCAAAGATTCCAAGGCTTCGGCATGCTCTTCGGTTTCAGCCTGCTCTTCAAGGGCCAAGCCAAGCCAATCTTCCATATCATTATGGCAATTTTGCAACGCAAGCAATCTTTCGGCTTCGCTTTCTAAACGGCGCTTTTCTTGCAATATAGGCGTTAAAGCTACGGGGTCATCCCAAGCATTGGGTTTTGCCAAATGCTCTTCTATTTCGCTTAAACGTTTTTGACAACCTTCAAGGTCAAAGCCGCCCCCAAAGAGAGGCAAAACGTTGATTTAATTGGGTGCAACGAGCGCGTAGCTCTGGTAATTGTAACATATATTTCTCGTTTTATATATTTTTACTTCTTCCAAACCATAATGCCATACATCCGATGGTCAAGATGATCCATGGAATAAAGGAATAATATTTATGAAAAAAAGTTGTCTCGCTGCGCAATGCAGCTTTTCCGATCAAGCTTTGAGCTTTAAATTGAGTGCCGCGCAAATGAAAACGGCCTTTATGGTCCACTATGGCCGAAATACCCGTATTGGTGCTGCGCACAAGAAAACGCCCCTGCTCCACAGCCCGCATGATGGTGAGTTGCAAGTGCTGTTCCGGAGCGGAAGAATCGCCAAACCAACCATCATTGCTGATATTTAGTAAAATATTAGCGCCATCTGCAATGCGCTTTTGCGCCAAATATGGGAATACCCCTTCATAGCATATGAGCATGCCAAGGGCAAGTTTGTCCATGCGCAGAGCTTTTGTTTGCTCTCCAATGGTAAATGTGCCTATTCCTTGTAAAAGGGGCTCTAAAAAATTCCAAGCAAGCCAAGCCGGCACATATTCGCCAAAGGGAACAAGGTGCTCTTTATCATAATAATCTGCCAAAATACCTTTTGCAGTAAAAAGATAGGCGCGGTTAAATATATCCACATGTTGCGGGGTGCGGACTATGGCGCCCGGTGCCCCCACAAGCAGGGGAATTTGACTTTCTCTGATAAAGCGCAACAAATTGCGGCTAAACTCTGGATGACGGTCTAGATAAAAAGGCATGGCTGTTTCCGGCCAAATGAGTATTTTTTGTATGTCACTGTTTTCTTTTTCTAATGTTTGCAAAGCTTGCGTGCTCAAGTTAATATACAATTCGAGAGTGCTTTTTTGCAAATGTGGTTCCCATTTTACATTTTGATCCACATTACCTTCAATCATAACAACTTGCACCGTATTTTCAAGGCTAGATGCATTTATAGTTTCTGATTCGGCAAGTTGCATGTTGCCGTATGCAAGTATGGCTATGAACAAACATATGGCAGGAATACCAAGACAGAGGCGCTGTTTATGTTGTATATTTTTATAAAAACATGAACTTAAAAGCAAGGTTATATATACCCAAACAGCAGAAAGGGCAAATGCTCCCACCATACTTGCCCCTTGAATAAATAAGGGCAAGGGCACAAAGGCAGCACTTAAAGTAAGCCAAGGAAAGCCCGTAAACAGCGAAGCGCGTAAAAGCTCAAGGCCATACCAAGTGCAAGCTAAAATAAGAGCATTGGAGGCTAGGCTTGCAGGTCTTTTTGTGTTGAGAAACCAAGTTATCGCACTGTATATACCGCCGTAAAGGCCTGTATAAGCAGCCATAAAAAATGCACAAGGAATGGCCAAGGCCATGGGCAAGCCACCCACATTATGTATGGGAATAGCAAGCCAATACAGTGCCGCAAAAGCCCCCAATAAGCCGCATATCCAACCCATGCGCAAGGCATCAAGGGCATGCACGGCAGATCGCCCAAGCAGGGTCAGCGCCAAGGGATACCCTAAGGCTAAAAAGGGTATATGCAGGTATGTATTAGGAAAACCAAGCCATAGAGCCACAAGGCCAAGCCCCATGCAAGCCACCCTTAATAAGAGTGCTGCCTGCGAAGTTCCTTTAGGAACAGGAAATAAAAATGTAATCATCCTAATCGTCAGGCGCAGCTGGTATGGATTCTGTATTTTTTTCTAAGCGGATGCGTCGAATAAATTTCACATCGGCTTCAATAACGCTAAATGTCCAAGCGTCATGTGTAAAACTTTCGCCCTTGGTGGGAACATGACCTGCCAAAAGGCTTAAATAACCGCCCACGGTATCCACTTCTTCAGATTCTATAAAAATACCAAGCATGCCAAGGTCTTCAAGATATGTTCGCCCCGTAACTTCATAGCAATTATCGTTAATTTTACAAATATCTTCTTCTTTTGGCGTATCGTGTTCGTCTTCAATATCACCCACAATT
>CAYJGS010000132.1:0-6317 GCA_964369505.1 uncultured Desulfovibrionaceae bacterium
TGGCGCACAGCCAAAACAATCAACGTGTCATTTTGCTGCGTATAAAGAAGTATATAGCCACTGGAAGCAAAAGGGATGAGTAACTCTCTGTGTTCTGGTTCTAGATCCATACTAGGGCGGCCCATGTGCGGGAAGGCTTCAAGGCGTTTGGCATGTATGCGAATGCTTTCGGCCACAGCCTTGGCTACATCTAAGTCTTTTTCCAAAAAAAAGTCATAAAGACGCTTTACGTCAATGAGCGCTTCCTTTGTCCATACTAAAGATGGCATTTGGGCGGCTCCGCATTTTCACCTTGCGCAAGTTTTTCAAGCCATATGTCAGCTTCTGCACTGGTCACATGCAGGCCGGTTTGTAAATAATTTTCATGGGCTGCCATGGCGTCTTGTCGTAATTGTTCACGCTTTTCTTCGCGCGTAACAAAATGCTCAAGGGCTTGCAGCATAAGCGCGTGTATGGATTTATCGCGAGATGTGGCAAGGGCTTGCATACGATTTTTAAGTGCGGCGGGAATTTTTATACTGGTGGCTATAGGAACTTGTGTTGACATAAAGCGCTCCTGAAAATTACTTTTTACTACTTTTTATTACTAAGAGAAATTTGTCAATATATTTTACCGAAGTCAGAAAGTAAGCATGCCTTGCCTCATTATCCCCACATAAAAAATTACTCCCCTTGCCAAAGGTTGCAGAGATGCTTTTTAAGCTCATCTTCTTGCGCATGTTTTTCTTGTGTAAGCTTTATTACAATTTTTTCAGCTTCTTGTTCTAAGTGCGCAAGGTCTTGAGTGTTATGGATGACCGTGTGGCAAAAACTCATTTTCTTTTCTTCGTCCCATTGCCAAGAGTCTAAGGTTTCGCAATGCTCTTCGCTCCATTGCCTGTATTTTTTTAGGCGTTCGTGGCGTGTTTTTTTAGCGCATTGCACGCCCACAATGTGGCTCTGTTCTTTTTTGTGCCAGCTATTTTCTAAGTAGAGCGGGATTTCGGCCACGGCAAAATCTTCTGTTTTATTGCTTTCCCAAAATGTGTGTAAATCGTGCTGCACCATGGCGTGAATGGCGCATTCTATTTCTTGGCGCAGATAGGGGTCTTCTTGCATGGCTTGGCGCAAAGCTTCGCGGTCTATGTCTGCATTTTTGTGTGGTACAAAACGGTCGTGGAAGCGCGAGGCCAAAAAGGCATGGCCGGCATGGCCGGGAGCATAGAGCTTTGCCACCACTGCGTCGGCGCTCCATATTTTTAAACCCTTTGCTTCAAGGGCTTTGAGTAGGGCAGATTTGCCGCAACCGGGAAGGCCGGTGATGATAATTTTTTGCATGCTTTTGCTTAAGGTTATGGCGCAGTTAAGCATGTCTTCGGGGGGTGGGCATGTAAAACTTTGTATTGTATCGCTTATGGGGTGTGGCACTTTAATATGCCATGCGTGTAGCATTTGGCGTGATGCTGTGGATTTTTTGGCGCCATACAATGTATCGCCCACCAAGGGAAAACCAAGATGCGCCATATGCACGCGTATTTGATGGGTGCGCCCTGTGTGTATGCAAATGCGCACCAAGGAAAAGAGCTCTTGTGGGTGTGTGTATAATGTTTGCCAAGTGCTGTGTGCGTGGCGCCCGCCTTGGTTTTCGGGCACAATGGCCATTTTTATTTTTGCCTTGGGATCGCGTCCTATGGGTTCAGTAATTTCCCCGTGCTCGGGGGGCTTGCCTTGCACCAAGGCCATGTATTCTTTGTGTACGCGCCGTTCTGCAAAATGTTCGCTCAAGCGCAATCTGGCTTTTTCGTGCAAGGCAATAACAAGTAAGCCACTGGTATCTTTGTCAAGTCTGTGAACTATGCCCGGGCGCAGGCCATCTTGCTCAAGCAAAATGGGAAAGTGCGAGGCCAAATGTTGAATATAGGTATCTGTGGGGCAAGAAGGGCAAGGGTGCACGGTTATGCCTACAGGTTTATTGCAAATGAGCATGTGCGCGTCTTGCCAAAGGGTGTGTACTTCTCCTTCTTGAGCTTCAATGCCTTTGGCGCTGGATTGCAGACTAATGGTAAGGCTTTGCCCTTCGCGCAGGCGCAAGCTTGGGCTTTTGGCTATTATGCCGTCCACAAGGCATTGCCCGTTTTTAATGGCTTTTTTGAGTTTTTCGCGCGAATATTCTGTGGTGTCTTGTTCTGTTAATGGATCTGACCCAAGTTCAGCCAAGGCTTCGGCCAAAAAAAGGTCAAGGCGCAAGCCACTTTGCAAATCTGTGACAATGAATGTATGGGTGAGCATTAAGGCTACCTTTTGATGGTACTAATACCGCCAATGCGGTTTAGTAGCGTTTGATTTTCATAAATATTATCTAATTCTTTACCCGGCTCTAGGCTTGTGACCACGGCTCGCCCTATGACATGTCTGTCATCGCCTAAGCCTTCTTCGTCCACACGAATGCCCCAAATATTATGGAACATAACAGGTTCTCCGTCATACTCGCCAAGGTAAAGACCTATATGCCCGGGCATCCAGATAAAGCTTAAAAAAGGAGACGCAGAGCGTAAAATTACGGATTCTTTTTCTTTAAGGGATAGATTTTTTAAGGAAATTTTTGTTCCTGTATTATATTGGCTCAATGAATTTCTGGGCAACCAAATCCCAAAAGGCGTGAAGAGGTCGTGCAAGGTGGATGAACAATCGCGGTAATCATTGGTACCACCCCATCCATAGGGCTGCCCCATCATGACCATGCCAAGTTTGGCTATGGTTTGCGCACGCAATGGCAGGGGCATGGGCACAGCTTCTTGGCTAGATAATGATATTTCAGTCAATTGCGCATAACCCCTTGTATCGCGAGTGGGTAAGAGCAAAGCCAAATTATTGCCACTTTTTTGGCTTATGGGAAGCACTGTGCCCATATGCGCTTGCCCTGCGTGTTTAAGTTGCACCTTGTCTTTAATGAGTGCTGCCAAGGCTTTATTACTGTATGTATTAACGAAATCTTCTTGTACATAGGCTATATCATTGCTTGGCAACCAACCGCTGGTGCGTGGGCTGTCTACAAATACCCACATACCGTCGCGGGAAATATGGTTAATATATAAGGGCATGCCGGGGGGTAGGGCGGAATATTGAAAATTATCAAAAGGATTACGCGCCACAATGGGGGTGGGTTTGCTAAAACGTGTGGCAGAGGTAGGCATTTCGCGTAAATCTGTTTGGCGAATAGTTATGCCTTTTTTTTGGGCATTGGGATAGTTTATGGCCGAAGCATTGCTTTTTAGGCTGTCCCATTGGTGTTTTGTCCAAGCTTGTGTGCCGTTATAACCACGGGCCGAACCAAGGCTATTTTGGAAATTGTTCAGCGAAAAATGGGCTTTGTCTTTGCTCCAAGGCGAAAAAAAAGCGCGCCTAAAATTGGCCATGTGCTGTATTTGTGCGCTTTGTGAAAGTAAAGGATTGTTATCCAGTTTTTCTGCAAAATACGGTAAGTTTTGCGGTATATCTTCAATATCGTCAATCATTCCTCTTTGGTAAGAGGGATGCCCTTCGGGAAAGCGCGAAGAACATGCGGAAAGGCAAAGCAAAAGTGCCAACAAAAGAATACAGTGTATATTTTTATAATTTATTTTCATAGTGCTATATAAAGTCTATAGTTACAGTATATTTATGTAAAAAATCCACGGGCAAATAGCTTGATTTCGCATGGCGCAAGCCTTCTTCGTCCAAATCTTGAGCTCTGTTGACAAAATCCGTATTTTGCCCTGCATGTTGCACAAAAAGTGTGTTCATGCTTTGGTATACGCCCCTGTAGTCACTGTGGCCTTTTTCATAATGCACGGCAAGGGTGCTTTGCCCCTTTGGCCAATGTAAAATTTCGCCCACGCTAAAGGCTACCAATTTATCTGCCACATATAGGGCGCCGCCTAAAAGCTCCGGAAAAGCTTGCCAATGGCTGAGCACATGGTTGATGGCTTCATTTTCTGCTTTTAGAGCCATAGATTTTGAACATTCATGCCAGCGGCACCATTCGTCTTGCAGGGCGAGCACATCTTCAATAATATTGCTATTTATACAGCGATAGTCGGGGGTTCCGTATTTTTTTGTAAAGCTATTCACGTGGTTACGCTTGCGATGATAGCGATTGCCGCTTAATGTGGCAAGGTCTTTGCTGCTATAAATATATTCCCATTGCCCGCGGCACTCTTCAAGGGTGACTTTGTGGGGTAATGTTTCTTGCAAGTGCAGGGCAAGGCTTTTGGGCACGCGGATAAGTCTAATGGTTTTAGCCTGTTCTTGATTTAGATGGTTGAGCAGAGCTTCGTGCTGCCAATCCACATCTTGCCACTGCCCCATGGGAGCCCAGAAAGTGGGTATATCATGTGGCAGATTATTAAAAAAATTTGGTGTGGGCTTAAGCCAGCAGAGCTTGTCTGTAAAATGCCATTGCAGGCCAAAATATTCGCGCCAGCCCCAAAGGTTTATAAATGTATAATCTATGGATTTTTCTGGAGTAATATTCCAGAATTGTTCGTATTTGTTTTTATCTTTTATATCGATGGAAGAAAAAAGCATATTTCACCTTATTATATTGTTATTTTGTCTTTTTTTGGGCATGCATGGCAAAGCGTGTCCAGTCGGCTTTATAAAGTACAAGTAGCATGATAAGGGATTGCACCACTTGTGATAAAACCATGCCAAGAAAAACTCCTGAAGCGTTTAGCCAAATAAAATGGCCAAAAATCCACGCTATGGGCAGGCGTACTAACCAAAAACTGCCCCCATAAATCATAAGATTATATCGAGTGGCACCGGCTCCTGTCATAACCCCACCCAAAATCATGCTAGCCACGGTAAAGGGGGTGGAAACTACGTTAAAATATAAATATTGTTCTGTTATATGGCGTATTTCTGGGTCAGGCGCCAAAAAAGCTGCCATTTGGGGAATAAAAGACCAAAGCGCTATGGCCAGCAAGCTTAAGCAAGAAACTCCGGCTGCCAGCATGGTTTTGGCCAACTTATAGGCTTGCGGAATATTTTTTGCTCCAAGACTATTACCCACCAAAACCGAGGCTGTCATGCTAAAAGCCATTCCGGGTAAGAAAAATAAAGCTTCCATACGCATGCCGGCTGTTAGCCCGGCAATGGATTGGATATTTTGTGTGGGTAAAGAAGCCACCACCGCAAAAAGTACTATATATCCTGTTTGCCAAACAATTTGACTGGCTCCGGCAGGAACGGCCACCTTGCACAAATAGGGCATGGCTTTTTGTATCCAGCGTATAGGTGGAAAATGCGCATAGTCAAAATAGCCTTTGTGGATGAGCAAGGCTACATTGCATAAAGCCCCCATGATTGTGCAGCCAAAGGTGGTCCACGCAATACCTGCATAACCAAATGAAGGAAAGCCAAAGTAGCCAAGGCCAAAACCTAAATTACCTATAATATTGGCGCTGAACATAAATATGGTGATGAAAATTGGGGGAATAACCTGCCTTGTGGCGCGAAAAAGTGCTGTGCTTGTGGAAAAAATATAGGTAAAGGGCAAGGTCAAAAGCATGATATCCCAATAGGCATTGGTTATGGGCAAGATATTTTGTGGCACTTGTAAAGCTGCAAAAAAGAGCTGCTCGCTCACAAAAGCAAAAAAAGCTATGCCCATGCCCAGTAAAAATGCCCCCGCAAGAACCATGGCAATATAGCGTTTAGCACGGGTGAGTTTTTCTGCGCCAATGGATTGGCTAATGGCTGCTGTGGCACCGCTGGCTGTGGCCATGGCAATTACTTGTAAAAACATGGCTCCTTGCGTTACTAGGCCAAAGGCCGCTTGCACGTCTTTGCCAAGGCGCCCCGCTGTCCACACATCACAAAGCCCCAGCCCAAAAAAGAAAATCATCACAATGAGCTGTGGCCAAGTGAGTTGCCACATGGTGGCAAGGGAAAAACTGAGCGGTTTTTTGGGCATGATGATTCTCTACTTAAAAGTGTCTATGCCCTAAAATAACGCATTTTTACGGATTAGCAAGGATTAAAAAAAGGAGAAGTCATATTCCCCATATAATTTATCGTAGTTATGGCCTTAACTTAGTAAAAATAGTAAAATTTTTTATTTTTCAAGGTATTATTTTAATTTTTTGTTTTATTAACTCATGTCAAAAAGGATGAGTAATTGGCGCGTTTTGGGAAAGGATGGGGGACTGGGAGAAGGAAAACACTTTTTGGCGCTAGCAAAAGGGTTTTCCTTCCCCCAGAAAAAACAGAACTAATTAGTCGAATCTGAAAAACGCATTTCCATGCGTTTTTCTAAAGGCACATTGGCTCCAAATATCCCCTTCGGGGGCGCCAGA
>CAYJGS010000133.1:0-6260 GCA_964369505.1 uncultured Desulfovibrionaceae bacterium
CATATGCCGCCGCCTTCTGTAAGGGTGCCAATGCTTTTTAATGCGGGCAATACCGAATGTAAAATGGGCAATAAGCTGGGGGCGCAAGCTCCCAAAAGGCCATAATCTTCGCCGCCAAGCCAAGCTTCGTGCACAGGATTGCGTTTGTGCTCTTTGGCGTGTTTGACCACTTCGGCATGCAAAAAAGCCTCTGGTAAAATGATTTGCGCTCCAAGAGAGTGGGGAGAATGAGGGGCATGTGTCATATATGCACCTTCAGGTGTGATGTTCTGCCCCTTGGTGCCGAGCAAACGCGGTAAATCACGGGCAAGGCCGTCAGAAATATCCATAAGCACCGGCGGGCGAGAATGTAAGGCTGCGCGTGAAATAATAAGCCCAGCATTTACTTGAGGGCTTGGCTGCAAGTGGGCTTTGCAAGCTTCAGGCCATGCTTTTTTTGCATGAAGTCCTTGTTTTTCAAGCTCTTCAAGGCCAACACGGGCAAGCCCAAGGTTGCCTATGATAAAGAGTGCATCCCCCGGCATGGCACCGCCGCGACTTAGATAGTCGCCCGTGCCTTGGGCAAAAACGCCGCCAAAACCTTCGCCCCAAACGGTAATGCTTACATATAGATTTTGTGCACGAGAAATATCGCCACCGGCAAGCACCACATTGTGTTCCGCGGCCAAAGCGCTCATGCCGGAAAAAAAGGCATTGAGCCAAGGGGCGTCTATATACGGCGGTAAACCAAGAGCCAAGGTAAAGCCCAATGGCCGAACTCCCATGGCCGCGATATCGCTTAAATTTACCGCCAAGGCTTTGTGCCCCACTTCTTCTGCAGAAAAATAACTACGCCGAAAGTGTATGTCTTCCATAAATAAATCGGTGCTTATGCAAAGAGCACCTTGACTGCGCAGTACAGCGCAATCATCACCACGCCCCATAAGCAAAGAATTGCCCGTAGAGGGAAAATGACTGTGAATCATGGCTAATATATGGTCTTCGGACAAAAATGCCATGGGAAACTCCGTTAATTTTCAGGTGTTAGAAAATCTTTAAGAATAACTTTAAGCCCAAAGCCTGAAAAATTCACCTGATATTTATCCGGTGGCAAAAATTTGATCATTTTGCCTCGCCCAAAAATTTTGTGGTGGCAATAGCCCAAGGGCAAAGGCGATTCTACTGACGTACTTTCCGCCATTGCGCTTGCGGTATTGGTTGCGGAAATATCTTTACCAAAGCTTGTTTGATGGGCAAAGCTTGTATGCGCATGCCCTGCACGTTCATGGCGCATGTTGGGGTCTGGCGTGGGTAAAAGTCTTGTTTTTTTAGTGTATTGTGTGCCTGTAGAATGGCTTTCGTTGCGGCTTTGCAAATAGCCTTCATAGCGTTCTATCCACTCTTGGCAAAGGTGTTGCGGTAATTCGCGTACAAAGGGACTTGGGCTTGCGGGCAAATTGCCAGTACCTCTGCTATACACATTGGAGGGCGCAAAAAGGTCAAGGTGTAAACGCGCTCTGGTGCAAGCCACATACATGAGGCGGCGTTCTTCTTCAAAGCTTTCGGCATCGCTTAAAGCATGACGCGAGGGAAAACGCTCTTCCACAAGGTCAATTATTAAAACGGCATTCCATTCCAAGCCTTTGGCAGAATGCACGGTGGAGAGGGTAATGCAACCTTCTCTGTCTTCGTCTTCTTCCGGCGATTCCAGCACAAGGTCAGCAATAAAAAGATCCAGTTCGGTGTGGCGCTCAGCCATGGTTTGCACTTCGTCAAGGCCTTGGCGCCTGCGTGGCCAATCGTCGGGATATTGTGTTTCCAATTTTTCTTGATAGTGTTCGATTATGTGCTGTATACAGGCTCCGGGCAAAGGCGCTTCCACGCGCTGTGCGTCTAAAAAGCGCATATCTTCCAAAAAATCAGGATACTTGGTAAAGGCTTTTTCTGTGGCTTTTGCATCACCGGCGATGGCCACAGTATAAAGTTTTTGCATGGTTTTAGGGCCAATGCCTTTATGCAACATGGCCACGCGCTCAAAGGCAGACATATCCAAAGGGTTAAGCACAAGGCGGGCATAGGCCAGCACATCTTTCACATGGGCTGCTTCGGCAAAACGCAAGCCCCCGTATTTGCGAAAGCGTATGCCGGCACGGTTAAGAGCCACTTCCACATTATAGGAATGAAAGCCTGCTCTAAAAAGTATAGCAATTTCATGCGGTAAGTGGTTGTTTAAGAGTTCTTGCACTCGCTTTACCACAAGGTTTGCTTGGCTGGCATCGCTTATGGGGCGAATATGGCGCACGGGTTCGCCGCCTTCACGCGAAGTAAACAGTTTTTTTTCATAGGCTTGTTGTGCATTGGCCAAGAGTATATTAGCCACATCAAGCACAGGTTGGGTGGAGCGATAGTTTTCTTCCAGTCGAATAATGCTGGTGTTGGGAAAAAACTTGGGGAAATCCAAAATATTTTGCACATTGGCGCCACGAAAAGCGTATATGGATTGCGCATCATCGCCCACGGCCATGATATTGCCATGCCCGCCGTATTCTTGCGAGGCCAATAAGCGCACAATGCGTGCTTGCACAAGGTTGGTATCTTGATATTCATCGACCATAATATATTTAAATCTTTGTCGTAAGTAGCGTACTTCCGGTCTGTCTTCTTGTAAAAGAGCTTCTAGTTCAAAAAGCAAATCGTCATAATCAAGCACGCCTTGGCTTTTACGATAGGTGGTGTAAGCTTCTTGCAGAGCGGTGAGGGCATCGGCATGGGGCAATAGATGTTGTGCTTCGCGGTGCAGCACATCTATGAGCGGTATTTCTTTGTTGCGCGCTTTGCTTAAAAGGCTGACGATGGTTTGGGTTTTGGGAAAGGATCTATCCCCCTTGCCCAGCTTAAGCTCTTCTTTGCAATGGCGCAGGGCTGCTGTTATGTCTGCACTGTCCAAAACCGAAAAATGCCGCCCTTCAAGCCAAGTGGGCTTATATTGGCGCAATGTGGCATAGGCAAAAGCATGGAAAGTGCCCCCTTGCACGCGCATGAGCTCATGATCTAATAATTGCGAAGCGCGTTGCAGCATTTCTTGCGCGGCTTTGCGGGTAAAAGTTAAAAGCAGCATGGCAGAAGGGTCAATACCTTGTTCATATAACCATGCCAAACGGTAAACGATGGTGCGTGTTTTACCACTGCCGGCACCCGCAATAACAAGCACAGCGCCGTCGGGGGCTGTGGTGGCGGCATATTGCGCCGCATTGAGGCTTTGTTTGTAATCAATCATGGCGTATAATACCGCTATGTCTTGACGTAGGCAAGTGCCGCATATAAAGATATTTTGCACAATGCATTATGTAGAGAGTTTGGAGGTGCCGACAAGGTCGACACTCAGAGTGCTGACAAAGTCAGCACGATCGATAAATCAAGAGTAGGCGCAATTTATTTGCGCCGTTAAGCGATTGATTTTCGTGCCTTTCCACCAAGACAGTTTTACTGTCTTAGGTGGCGCAAACCCGCGAAGTGGGGTTTGTCATCAAACTGAGTGCCGATGAAATCGCAATTGTGCTTTGCAAAGTTGGAATCTTAGACCTATGCATAATTTGCAGAGCTATTCTAAATAGGGAGAATATATGACAACACAAGCTCAATCAGCTTTTAATAAGGGCGTAGAAAGTATTCTTGAAGCGGTAATGTTTGAAAATTGGTTACGCTTTTATTTTATCAGCGAAAAACCGGATGTGGAAGATACTTTATTCTTAGCCATTCCAGAGCAAGGCATGGAGCGCATTAAAGAATTGTATCCGCATTTATATGCCTTGGCAGAAAGCATGAATGGCCAAGAGCTCACGTTTGAATCTTCGCGTTCTGCCTTGTGTACCTTTGTGGCTGTGGAGCTTGATGGAAAGCGCATTGCCCAAAATATGTCGGACACTGTTTTTGATAGTAGCACTTTTCAGGTGGAGTTACAGCTGTTTAATACATGGGTGCAAGCGCATGAAGAGCAGCTTGATCAAGGCTTTTTAGAATTTGGCGCTTGGAGAAATTTCTTTTCGCAATGGCGCGCCACCGATGCGGTGAAAGAATGGGCCTTGCAAATGCACGCAGGTGCTGCCATGCCACAGCAAGTGGAAGATAAAAACACTGTGCAGTAGTTCGATCCGCTGAAAAAGGGCAGTCTAATGTAAAGAGTTTTGTTCTTCGATACAAAGTTTGAAGATGGATTGCCTTTCTATACGGAGCGCAAGCCCCTACTGCCATAGGCAAGGGACGTTACTACAATTTTATGTACAAAGCGTTGCTTTTGTAGGTCATCACGAGAAAAAACGCTGCAAGGTTTTTGTTCAACGATGAGCTTTTCTAGCGTTTTTTCGTGGTGATCCATGCCTTTTAAACTGTTGTAAAGGGATGGTTCTTCTATCTAATCTTTCGGCATTACAGTCTGATGATAGACCCTTGGCAAAATATACATAAGCCCCACTTGCTTAGCTTCAGGTACATATTGTGTGGCCACAATCACATGGCCTAAGTTCCATAAAAATCCTGTATTGTTTTCTCCGGCAGAAGGGGAGCCAAAGCGTTGTTCTACCATATTTTGTATGCTTTTGGCGGCGGCGGCATCTTTGACGGGATAGTCGATTTTTAAAAATCCGAGTTCTTGTTGTGCCACCTTGGGGGCGTTGGGATTATAGCAAGCTGCCATATGGGTAGCGCCGGGCACGCTATTTTGTAAGTCATACACATCGCATATATAATTTTGGTCTTCACGTTGTATTTTTAAGCCGGCAAGAGAAAGTGAAGATCGCATGGGTGCGCGTTGTATGCCTTTTTCGGCGCTCAGTTCTGTGCCAAAAAGTGTTACTCTTGGCAAGTTATTGTTATATTTTTCTTTGGCTAAAGTCAGCAATTCCTTTGTGGCGCCCTCATGCCCACGCATGGCCGCTCCGTATAAGAGCAAGGTGGCGCGTGGTATGTTTTGGCTTACGCCTTGACCTTTAGCGTAAAGGTGCCCGAGCATGGCTAAGGCTTCCACATGGTTTTGAGCGGCAGCGCGGCTGAACCAAGCGGCGGCCTCGCTGGTATTTTGCACAAGGCCTTTGCCTTCTTGATACAAAAGCCCCAATGCATATTGAGCGGCAGCATGGCCGCCTTCGGCTGCACGGCGAAACCATACGGCAGCTGTGTCGGCATGAGCGCTTGTGCCGCGGCCTTCTTTGAGCATGCGCCCAAGGCGGTACATGGCTTCTAGTTGGCCTGCATCGGCTGCTTGTCTATACCAACCAAGGGCTTCTTTGTGGTTAACCTTGGTGCCGAGACCTTCTTCAAATAAAAGACCAAGCCCTAACATGGCTTCGGCGTCATTTTGTCCGGCAAGAGCCAACCAAAGGCGTTGCGCTTTGGCATAGGCTTTGTCTTTAAATGCCTTAGCGGCTTCTTCTTGCACTTTTTTGCGAGCCTCTTCCGCCACTTTTTCTGCCAAGGCGGTGGCTTCTTGAGAATTTTGTTTAGGAGAACTTTGGGGCATGGCGGTGGGGTTTTGCCCTTGCCCTTTTGCTTGCCCCTGTTCTTGTATGGGGGCAGGCGCTGCCATGGGAGCCGGTGTGGCATCATAAGGGGCAGCCACCGTGGGGGCAGTTGTATGAGCTTGAGGCGCAGCAGCAAAGCTTGAGGGTGTGTTTATAGCTACACAAAAAAATAAGAGCAATAATAAGTTATATGGTCGCATAATTACCTCTTGGGGCAAGAAAGTTGTAAAAAGTCTTTTTCCGGCAAATAAGTGATGCGTGTGTCTGGCAACATGGCATGGCCTTGCCAGTTTTTTATGTGTTCTTCTAAAAGCTGTAATTGTAAAAGTGTGCGCAAAGACACATAATTTTTGGCCATGACATAGAGCATTCTGGCAAAAAGTATTTCACCACCGTGCAAGCCGTCCACAAATTCGCATTGTGCCATGGCGGGGTCCACTTCTAAAGTGCGAACGTCACTAAAATCCATGACATCTATACCGCGTTGACGCAAGGCTGTGGGCAAAGCAAAAATATGGGCATAGTTGGGCGTATTTTCTTGCAGCTTTGCATAGAGCATAGGTGCCATGGGTGGCATATAAAATATGGTTTCAATGCCGCGTGAGCGCACCATGCAGGCAATTTCAGCTAAATAATCAAGTGAGTGTTCGGGAAGTTCTTGTGTATACAGGCTAAACATATCTTTACCATGCTGTAATGCTTTAAGACTTTGGGAAAATTGTACATCGGGTGCGGTTTTTTGCGCTGTGATTATGCCCGTGGGCA